>DAIQBE010000691.1:0-2009 GCA_036781325.1 Leadbetterella sp.
CTTTCTGGCTCTACGGCTAAGATTCCTTTCATCTTTTTTAAGACCGTCACTTCAGAAACACTCGCTTTTATAAGAACTACCCCAATGGTGTCTAATTCGCTATATATTTCACATTTTAGTTTTTTTAGTTCTAAGCAAACTCTTTTAAATTCACTTAATTCGATAGATACAATCCAGTTTGTTTTTTTCATTTTCTTGTAATTTTAATTAGCCCCAATGAAACATTGAGGCTAATAATGTTAATTAACCAATTGGCGGTATAGGAAATGGCCTTGGAAATGGTCTTGGAAAAGGCTCTAATAGCCTTCGTTTATTCGGAGCCTGTACCAGGCCAGCACCCACATCTCTTGTTGGATGCGCTGGCAAAGGTTTTGCTGTACTAGTAAGTTTTTTCCAAAGATTCATACCTCTCAAACCTGAGGCTTGCGCCCATAATGCGGCAATTCCAGCCACATGAGGTGTTGCCATACTAGTTCCATTCCAAGTGGCATATCTTGTTGGCATTTTTGTACTTGAAAATACACCCACTCCTGGACCAGCAATATCAACTGCACCATAAGTAGGAAATAGGCCTCCGCAAGAGAAGGATGCAACATTCAATGCAGAATCTACCGCTCCTACAGCCATTATTGATGGGCAATTGGCAGGATGTGATACCGGTTTTATAATTCCCGGTCTTGCAGACTCGTTGCCAGCTGCAGCAATAATTAAAGAACCATTATTTAGGGCATTTACCGCAACATTTTCATATACTGCCGAAAATCCTGCACCATTCACCGCCCCACCCAATGACATGCTAATCACAGCACAGCCATTGGCTATAGCCCAGTTTATTCCTGCTAAAATGCCTCCATCCGCACCAGAACCTCCATTACTTAAAACTTTACCAATATATATGGAAGCATTATAGGCAATTCCATATCTTTCTATCGCGGGTACCGGATTTAAGGGTCCACAAGCAGTTCCTGTGCAATGCGTGCCATGCCCATGTCCATCTTGAACGGCTTGACCGGCTATAAAGCTTTGGTGAATAATAGGTCTGCCAACAAAATCAGGGTGTTGAAGATCAAATCCAGTATCTAATATTGCAACTTTAATACCCGCACCAGAATAAGGATTTGAAAACATAAATGATGGTGGAATAACTCTCGTAGCCTTTAAACCCCAAGTAGAGCCCACTGCCGCCAGATCTACATCGCTTTCGTCTTCGATTTCTTCCTCGGAGTTACGTAACAAAATATCAGAAAGTGAATTTACAGCGTCTCTGTATCCTTTAATATAATTTTCAGAAGTGGTATCTAATAAACCACTATAATACAGCATCCTTTCGGGCTCCACAATCATGTTGTTGTTTACAGAAAGTGTATTGATGGCACTTTCAAATTTTGGATTCTTGTTTACGATGGCCACCCCAATTTTGTCTAGCAAAATACCATCACAAGCATCCAAATCTTTCTCTGTAAAAATCTCGTCCTGAAATTCGGTAGAATTTTTTAGGTTTAAGCCACTGGCAGAATTAATCATGCTAATGGAATTTTCGGAATTTGATAGTTGGGGCATGAGTACAATATACCTTCCTGTATATTCTACTTCTTTTTCATTGTTTTGTTTCTTTGACATAACTATAATTTTTTTTTATTCGCCTACTTTCTTAAAAGGTTTTCAGCAATTCCTTATCTTTCGACATTGCAAAGGTCAGAAGTTCAAAATCATTTTTTTAGAGTAGAAATATCCTAATTTTTTACGTACAATTAACAGGGGATATCGCGTGTTTTTTGATATTTTCATAGGTAAAAATACTTTTTTATTCCTAAGGTATTAAACCGAGAAATCTATTGTTTTCCAAGACAAACAAATCTCACTTTTTGATATTTTCGTTAGATAGATTCCTATGCTAGTGACAAAGGCTCCTTTTTTAATAAATAATAGTTAATTTTACTTTTGAGTGCTTACCAAAAACTTTTACTAAAAAGAAGGCAAGCAATTAAGTTTAACAAATGCATTTTTTA
>DAIQBE010000692.1:0-2005 GCA_036781325.1 Leadbetterella sp.
GAGAGCGTCAGAAATTTGCTTCCATTGATCAGTATAAAACCAAGGAACCATATCTTCAAGCCAAGCCAATTGGTATTTTTCAACGGCTTTTCCTAGCCTGATAGCAGTATTTACACCAAAATGTCCAAAATGGTCAGAGGCTAATGGAATATCGTAACCCACTGCCTGTCTAACTTCGTGCACGTAATTCGCAAGGATTTCTATACCTTTATCAGTAATTTGAATACCCGTGAATGGGTGTTTTGTATTAGCATAAGATCGAGCATTTCCTTTAGTTGTCGGTGGATTTCCCCATTGCTTTGTATAGTCGGTATAAGGACCATTAATTACTGTACCTGGATGTTTTGCTAATAAACCCACTCCAAAATCCATCTTTAAAAAGGTGAGTCCCAAATCTTTACGTTCTTTCATTTTTTTTGCAAACTCTACGGGGTCGTCCACTACGGGCGTATCACCATATACTCTTATGTGGTCACGATATTTACCTCCGAGAAGCTGATAGGCGGGAACACCATAGGCTTTTCCAGCCAAATCCATGAGTGCCATTTCTACTCCGCAAACCCCACCTGCTGCTCTTCCATGATTCCCAAATTGCTTTATTTCTTTAAATAGCATTTCAGGCGTACATGGATTTTTACCTAGAAGTCTACTTTTTAACATTAAGCCGTATTTTGATGAAGCACCATCTCGAATCTCCCCATAGCCAGAAATGCCCTGATTGGTATCTATTCTAATAATTGGACAGGTCATTGGTGCTTTTGTAATAACCGCTATCCTTAAGTCAGTTATTTTTAAATCAGAAGGATTTGAAGATCTTTTAACTTTTTGAGAAAGGTATTCAAATTCTTGCTCAGGTTTTCCGTCGAACATCATGCCTAAAGTAAGCCCACCTAAGGCTGATTTCCTAATAAAATCTCTCCTTGAATCCCCATCTTTTGGTGCTGCTTCTTGAGAATTTATATTTGGAATTATTTTTTGGATTGGGCCTTCTGGAATTGAACCATTAAATTTTAAACGGTCTAAAAGATTTTTGTTCATTTTAATAATTTTTTAAGGTTGAAATTTTAAATTTGAGTATCTAAATGTCCATAGGTTAAAATCGATATTTTTAGTGCCATTAAAAGCCAATAGCGTAATATCGATAAGGAAATATTAAGGACTATCAGGAAAAAACTTGAGAATTCTATAATTTACCAAGTTCTATCTTTTGTAAATTCATCAAATTCTTTTTGAGACATTGCTAATTTACCTGGAGTTTCTTTTACCCATTTCAAGAAATCTGATTTTATTTCATCACTCCATTTCATATCTATTTGGCCAGGCGTATATTTTCCTTGTTTTAATCGCATATGACCAAATTCATCTTTTAAGGCAATAAATTCAGCATTTTTAATTAAATCTTCAGCTAAATAGGCTGGAATAAAAACTACGCCTTCTTTTCTTCCCAATACTAAATCACCAGGCATTACGGTTGCTCTGCCAATTCTAATGGGGCAATTGATACAAGTGAGCATCATGTCTTTAATAAATGAAGGATCCACTCCTTTTACGAAACCAGTGAAGCCTTCTATTGCTTCTAAACCGTCTTGATCTCTAATACTGCCTTCGAAAACTACTCCAGTTTTTGTTTTGGCATAAATTGCATTGCCTAGATTATCTCCGATTAATGTTCCATCAACTATCTTTCCAAAGCCGTCCGCAACATAAACATCTCCCTCTTTTAAAACATCAATTGGCCATGAATTCGGAGACCCAGATCTTGATTCTGTTTTGCCTTTTTCTTTGATTCGAAGATCAATGTCTGGCCTGGAAGGCATGTATTGAGCAGTAACAACTCTACCTACCAGTGGAACATTACCGATAATGTGCCAATTTCCTTCAAATTGATTATTAAATCCTTTGCCTCGCAAATAGCCCCAAGCTTCTTCTGTAGATGTGTTTTTTAGCCTTTTAAGTAAAGCATCAGAAATTTGAGGACGTCCGTCAGCAGTTCGAGGGCCTGTAT
>DAIQBE010000693.1:0-1999 GCA_036781325.1 Leadbetterella sp.
AAAAAATGCTTGCTAATGAACCACATCTTTTACAGCAAATACCGCTACAATATTTAGCATCAATGCTTGGCGTTACACCACGCCATCTTAGTCGAATACGAAGTAATATTCGTTAAATTTTCTTTTTGGACATTTGTCCAGTAAGCCCAATTTTTTGCTCCCGAACTTTGCATCGTCAACTTAAACAAACGACGATATGCAAACAAAAATTTTTACTCTCTTATCGGTAAGCCTTGTTTTATCAATGGTATTTACCTCATGTAGCCTCAAGCCAGCGGCTTGGACTCCTACGCAAAAGCCTGAATTTATAGGCAAAACTGCTCTCAATGAACAATTAAGTAAAGCCTCGAAAATGTCAATCAGTGGCAAGTTTGGCCCCGAAGACATTGTTTTTGATGGTGCTGGAAATTTGTATTGTGGCGTACACAAAGGAGAAACAGATTTTAGCGATGGTCAGATTCTAAAATTAGACTCAATGGGTAAAGTTGAGGTCTATTACGATTCAAAGTCTTGGGTTTCTGGCTTGCATTTCGACGGTGCAGGGAATTTAATCGCCTTGAGCCATAAAGAAGGCTTGTTAAGTATTAGCCCAGACAAAAAAGTTACTGTCTTGGCAAATAAAGACGAAAACAACAAACCTTTTAGCATACCGAATGGAATTGATATTGCATCTGATGGAAAAATTTACTTCTCTAATACATCAGAAATTGCAGCCTACGACATAAAATATGGTAGGAAAGTGATTTTAGAAATGAAACCCATTGGTGGATTTTATTGCTACGACCCCCAAACGAATAAAGTAAAAACCTTAATTGCAGGAACGTATTTTGGTAACGGAGTGATCATTTCAAAAGATGAAAGCTATGTGTTGATGGTGGAAACTACTAAATATAGAATCTTGAAATATTGGTTAAAAGGCGAAAAAACAGGACAAGTTGAAACATTTATTGATAATCTTCCTGGTTTTCCAAATGGTATTTCTATTAGAGAAGATGGCAGCTACTGGCTTGGTTTTTCTACTAAACGCACCGATGCCCTTGATAAAATTCACCCAAAAATTGGCATGAAAAAGTTTGTGAATGCACTGCCAAATTTTCTACAACCTAAAGCTGAAAAATTTGGCATGGTGATGAATATCTCAAGCGAAGGCAAAATTCTACAATCACTTTTCGACACAAAAGGCATCGTAATGCCCGAGGCAGGTGCAGTAAAAGAGCATAATGGCTACCTATATCTGGGTGGAGATGTTGTTCCACATATTGGCAAATATAAACTCGAAAGCAAATAGAATAAAACTTTACATTATAAAAATCAAATTAAATTTTAACAATTAAATCGTGGTGAAGAACCGCATTAAAACAATGAAAAAAGTCATCTTTATCTTATCTTTATTAGTATCTACGGTATCTTTTTCACAAAGCCGTTTTCCAAAAAACGAACTGAGTATCAACGCTTTTCGCAATCCTTCTATTGGTGTAGAATACCGTCATCAGCACATCTCTGTACATGCTGGATATTATATCACAGCTTTAGAACCTGGCATCACAACTAAATTTTTGAAAACTGGCGTGACAGCTTGGTTTTTACCTGTTGGAAAAAAAGAAAACCCTTCGTCTTTTTATGCAGGTGCATCTTATTTACGAGGCATTAATCTCGATTACAATGAACAAAATGCACTGGGTGTGGAAGCTGGTTTCCGTTGGATGATTTGGAAAGGACTCAATTTCAGAATCGGTGCAATTGCCTTAGCAGCAAAAGGACATGATGTAAAAATCAACCCAACTCCAGGCATTAGTTACTCATTTGCTTTTTAATAATAGTTGAGTCGAAGAAAATGAAAACGATATTAGGAACTGGACAA
This sequence comes from Leadbetterella sp., assembly GCA_036781325.1. Classification (GTDB taxonomy): domain Bacteria; phylum Bacteroidota; class Bacteroidia; order Cytophagales; family Spirosomataceae; genus Leadbetterella. Next base: position 1,862 of record DAIQBE010000693.1, read on the forward strand.
TTGGGCATAGCAGTAATGGAAGCATTACTGCAAAACAATCCAAACGAAGCAATTTTATTGGTAAATAGGCAAGGTAAATTGGCAACAGCGATTCCTGCAAACGTACAATTGATGGCAGCCGATGTAACCAACAAAAAT
>DAIQBE010000694.1:0-1998 GCA_036781325.1 Leadbetterella sp.
AATTTATAGCGGACTCTGCTCTCTGTTGAGAAAGTCTGTTATTATATATTTCCGAACTTCTACTATCAGTATGAGATCCTAATTCAATTTTTATTAATGGATTATCATTTAAGATTTGAACCAATTTATCTAATTCTATGGCTGCATCTGGTCTGATATCATATTTATTTAAATCATAATAGATATTTTCAAGCTTAAATGTTTTACCTAAAAAAACTTGCTCTAAATTCATATTAACAAAAAAAGTAGTGTCTGTAACTGGTTTTTTTAACAAAACAGGTGGTACTGTTCTTCCAAACATGGAAAAACCTTCTCTTTTCACCAGATAATCTTTTTTATCGGCTAAAATTAAATAATCAGTATCCTCTGTTAAAGGAATAGGCCCAAACTTACCAAATGTAGTGCTAAGCTCCGTTACTAACTCTTCAATCCCAGATTCAATTTTATATATTCTAACTCTTGCAGAATCTATATTTATTGTTTTATTTTCAAAAAGGCTACTTACAGTTCCTGCAAGAAAATAATTGATGGTTTTAATCTCTTTTGGATCGCCCTCTTTCCCTTTTGGAGTATTAGCCAATGGATCTTTCGGTGTAGATTCCTCCGTTTCTATTGGCTTTGGTGGAGCTTGATAGAAATAAATATCATCGTTCCCTTTTCCACCAACTCTATTTGATGTAAAAAATACATTGCCATTTTCATCAACTGAAAGTCCAAAATCATCGAGAGAAGAGTTATAAGGCAAACCCATATTTTCAACCGTAATTTTTCCACCTGAACGAATCGCCACAAACAAATCCAATTTCCCTAAGCCAGGATGCCCATCAGAAGCGAAATAAAGCTTACCATCCTCTGCAACAAAAGGAAACATTTCGTCTCCCGCTGTATTTATCGCTTTGCCCATGTTGGTGGGATTCCCAAACCTTCCTGATGCGTCCATGTTTACTCTATAAATATCCAATCCACCTATCCCTCCTGCCCTATTCGAACTGAAATATAAGGTTTTCCCATCCCTTGAAAATGCGGGCGAACCATCCCAAGCTATTGAATCTGAAGCACTAACAAGTTTTGGTTCAGTCCATCCTTCGTTTGGGACTAACCTACTTAAATACAAATCAACATCCGGCGAGGTATCTTTTCTTTTTCCAGTATTCCCTCTGGCAAATACCATAGTTTTTCCATCAGGGGTAAAAGTTGGAGACCCTTCATTTCTGTCGGATTCAAATATGGCAGTACTAAAAGGTTCAGAAGTACCAATTATACTCAAATCTTTATTAACCTTAGTTTTGTAAATACCCAAAAATGGAAGACCATTTGAATAACTTTTATCCTTTTTAGAAGCAGAATAAATAAAATACCCGTCCTTTACGATTCCGGAGAATTCAATGCCATTGGTATTAAATGCTGTCAAGTTTTTGAATTCTAATTCCGATTTTTTAGACTTAATTTCGGCAATAAGTTGTAAAGTATTAATCTCTCTTAAAGCTCTTTCGTTTAATACTTTGTCAGTAGATTTTGAGTTTATAAATTTTTCAAACTGGGACTTAGCTAAATCATATTCTTCATTTGCTTTGAGTGCATAAGCGTAATAAAAAATTGCATCCACAGAATTAGTTTTTAAAGTTAATGCTTTTTCGTAATAAGGGATAGTTTCAACCCACCTATTACTTAAACGATAGGACTCCGCAATTTTGAGGTTCAGTTCACTTTCTTTGGAAGAATCTATTTCTTTAACTTTCAGAAACTCTTTAATAGCTAAATCATAAAATCCTTGGTCAAAATTTGACAAACCTCTTTTATAGTTTTTCAATTGACCAAAACTATTTAGGCTACCGAACAAAATAGTAAATATAAAGACTAATTTCCTGATCATATAAAAATAAGAAAACGCTGAAGACTAATTACCCAAATATAAGGTTGTTGCAAAAACATTGAGATTTCTAACAAATATAAAACGCTTTGACGATTTTATTGTTGCAAAAACTAAAAAAATCTTCA
>DAIQBE010000695.1:0-1985 GCA_036781325.1 Leadbetterella sp.
TTGACGAATTTATAAGAGTTTTCAATGTGCTTTTAATAGATTTAAGGGGGCATGGGCAATCGAAAATACAATCAAATACAACATATAGCCTAAAACTTGCAGTAGACGATGTTTTAAAGGTTTTAGACTTTTTAAATATTTCAAAAACTCACCTTATAGGCTCATCTTTTGGAACCATAATAGTCAAAGCTTTCGCAAATGACTATCCGGAAAGAACTTTGAAAATCATTCTAACTGGGGCAATTTTCAAATTGGACAAATACCAAAATTTTCTACTAAGTATGGGGAGAATATTACATCCATTAGTAGGCTATCATGGTATTTTAAAAGTATTTACGAGGATATTGATGGCAGGTAAAAACCAAAAAAAAGAAAGAACTTTTGTGATAAAAATCGGAAAAAATTTGGGTCGCGATGAATTCAAAAAATGGTCAATCATTGCAAAAACTTTAAGACAAGATTTAATCAAGATTTGGAGTAGTAAATCTGAAATCCCAACTTTAATAGTTATGGGTTCTGAAGATAAATTGTTTTTACCACAAGCTAAGAAAGCGGTTGCCAATTTAACAGATATTACGCTCAAGATAATAAATAAATGTGGACATGTGGTAAATTTAGCTAAACCAAAAGATTTTAATAAAATAGCTCTCGATTTTCTTACAAGCCAATATCACAGCGAAGGCGTAAAAAGAAATCCAAATGGTGTAAAAGAAGCCTCCAATGTTAGCTTATAAATATATATTTTAATAACAGTTTTTAACGAAACAACCCATTAAAAAAACCGATTCATTCAAAAATTTTAAACTACCGAAATCAAAATAAAATGTTCGACTCTAAAAAAATACTTTATCCATTTCGATAGTTTTTAAAAGGTAATAAAAACTTTTTTGGTGTATTATTATGAAAAAAATTACCTTGTTATGGTGTCTGATTATATTTCCAATTATGCTCTGGGCACAAAAAAAACGAGAACTTCAATTATTCCGTTTTTATGTTGATAATGATTATTTAAATTTTCGAGGCCAAGGCACCGATCGGTATTATTCCTCAGGTGCTAAACTTGACTTTTATTTTACAAAGGACACTAAGCAAAATTTTTTTGATAAATTGTTAATTCAAATAGGTGAAAACCCCGAAAATCTCTATGGATATGGGATTACTCAATTAATATATACGCCGTCAGACTTAAAAAACCCTAAAATAATACCCAACGATAGACCCTACGTAGGAGTAATTTATCTCAATCATTCACTTGTATCTTCTGATAAAAAAAATAAACAAAGGCTCATCACAGAATTCGATTTGGGAACAATTGGAAAATACGCTTTTGCAGAAGAAACTCAAAAATGGCTTCATAGAGTAATTAACGATGAAATACCTGCAGGCTGGGATAATCAAATTGCGAGCGATATCATCATTAATTATAATATTAGATTTGAAAAAATGATTTTTAATCCTGCGAAAAATATTGAAATCATAGGGTTAATTGAATCTAACACTGGCACTCTTTCAAATAATGTGGGTTTTGGAATTACATTTCGGGCAGGTTTATTCAATAATTATTTTTCAAATTTCGAGAAACTTGGAACCTTTGTTAATCACGATTATTCAGTAGGCAATGATAATAAAAAACACCAGTTTTATTTTTACATGAAACCAGTTTTTTCAACAATCATGGACAATTCGTTATTGGAAGGCGGTTTTTTTACACATAATAAATCGCCACATACAATTTATAAAGATTATTTGAATCGGGCATTAGTCAATTACGAATTCGGAATTATGCTTGGCTATAAACGTTTCGGTATATCAGCTTCAGAAAAACTACAAACCGCAGAGTACAAAGATGGGCCGGTAGTGCAAACTGGCAATATTACTTTTTATATTGGCTTATAATATTTAAAATTCAACACTACTTAAAAAGCACTTTAACTGAACATGCGCATCAAGAAAACTTTATGACAAATTTCAATAAACTAGAATTC
>DAIQBE010000696.1:0-1980 GCA_036781325.1 Leadbetterella sp.
ATTCATACTTTAGTATGAGAAATTATGAAGTATAAATTCTGAAAATTGCAAAAAAATAAACTTTTTATAAAATGAAAAAGATAATTATCAAAAACGGTATTATTTCAGGATTGATTGCTTCTGTGTTTATGGTTTGTTCTATGGCCTATCTTTATCGTTCCGAAAAGGTTGAAGGTAGCATGCTTTTGGGTTACGCCTCCATGTTAGCCGCTTTTACTTTTATATTTATTGGGATAAAAAATCATAGAGACAAAAATTTGGATGGGAAGATTTCTTTTTTAAATGCATTTTTGATTGGTATTGGAATAAGTGCAATCGCCAGCATAATGTATGTAGCAGCATGGGGAGTAGAATATCACTTTTTTATGCCTGACTTTTTGGAAAAGTATACCAGTGCCTCCATTGAGAAACTCCAAAAATCTAATTTAAGTACGGCTGATTTGGAGGCAAAAATTAATGAAATAAATGCTGGTAAAAGTTTGTATGATAACATATTATCTTTTTCAATGATAACTTTTGCGGAGATTTTTCCAGTGGGTTTTTTGGTTTCCATTATTAGTGCATTGATTTTGAAGAAGAAGTGACATAGAATGAAGTTTTATTCCTCTTCATCATATGTCTTTGTTGAGGTTGCCACCAATCCATTTATTGTTTCCAATTCTTTGGGACTAAGATTTCGCCATTTGCCAACGGGTAAATCCAATAAAATATTCATAATTCGCACTCGCTTGAGTTGGATGACTTCGTAGCCCAAATATTGGCACATTCTGCGTATTTGCCTGTTTAAGCCTTGGGTTAGAATTATTCTAAATGTAAATTTATTAATGGGTTCCACTACACATTTTCGAGTTACAGTATCTAAAATTGGCACTCCATTACTCATTTTCGAAATGAAATCTCGTCCAAATGGTTTGTTAAGACTTACTATATATTCTTTTTCATGGAAATTTCTAGCTCTCAAAATTTTGTTAACAATATCTCCATCGCTGGTCAACAAGATTAGACCTTCGCTTGGTTTATCTAGCCTTCCTATATGAAAAATCCGTTTAGGATGGTTTATATAATCAATGATATTGTCTTTTTCTACTTTGGTATCAGTAGTGCAAACAATGCCCACAGGCTTATTAAAAGCAATATAAACATGTTCTTCTTTTGATTCTGAGATCAAGATTCCCTTTACTCTTATTTCGTCATCGGCACTAATTTTGGTTCCCATTTCAGGAACTTTTCCATTTATGGTAACGCTACCCTCCTCAATAAGTCTATCGGCTTCTCTTCGAGAACAATAGCCAACTTCACTTAAAAATTTATTTATTCTAATACGCTTTGGTTCTTCCATTTCTTATAGTCAAAGTACAAATTTCCATCTTAAATTAGTAATATACTTATTTTATAAAAAAAATTTTTGTCTTGTTATCTTGTGAAAGTAAATTGGGCAATTATTGCGATATTTGCTTAAAATTCGATTAACGTTTTGAAGTCAAGAAGAGCAAAATCCACAACCCATAAATTTTATACGAAAGTAAAAGAAATAGGATTGTTTTTGGTAGTATTAACTAGCCCTTTATGGCTTTATTTGGGATATTATTTATACAAAGAAGTTAAAGCTGGTTATATAAAATATCAGGCTTTTGGAATTTATATTCCTAAAAAATATACAGTTTACGGAATTGATGTATCTAAATATCAGGATATTATAAATTGGAAAAGCGTAAAAAATATGAATGTAGATGGGTTTGATGTAGATTTTGCATTTATAAAAGCCACCGAAGGTACAAGTTTATTAGACCAAAATTTTATACAAAATTGGGTAAGAGTAAAAGATGCCAAAATCATTAGGGGTGCATATCATTTTTATTTACCACATAAAGATGCTGTGCTGCAAGCTAACCATTTTTGTAAAAAAGTTAAATTATCAAAAGGCGATCTACCGCCTGTTATTGATATTGAAACTGAAAATAAAATGTCAAAGGAAAAAAT
>DAIQBE010000697.1:0-1977 GCA_036781325.1 Leadbetterella sp.
TCTTACAGTTCTTTTATTTTTTCAATTTGTTTGTTTATAGGCGGTATGGCTTAATGACTACAAAATTAACATTTGATGAATTTATTTTGTTTGTATGAGCTCAGTTTTTTTTCAATACATCCAATTTGAAATAGAAATTGGAAGTAGCCCAAAAAGAGATCTTTTTAGTATTGACTTTCTTGAACTTGAATTTTCAATATTTCACATGGGGCTTAAATTTTAGTATTCAAAAAGTTTATGAATGAATACTTTAAGGATTTTTTTGGAATATCTTTTAAATGTAATTTGAGCTTTAGAATGTATATTTTTTAGTTTTTTTGACTAATATAGATCACATTTCTAGCGTCAGTACATGCCACACCAATATCAAGAAAACCATCCTTGTTTACATCGCCAAGTGCCACACCATACACGCTTCCCTTGCCATCACCAAACTTTACTTCTGTATATTTTAGGCCATTTCCATCATTAAAGTATGCAGTGGTTTTTGAATCTACATAACCAACTACAATATCAAGCTTTTTATCATTATTCAAATCGCCAATGACAATTGAATACGGAATGAGTTTTTCGCCAAAAGTTATGGGTTCATTCCATCCTCCTTTTTTATCATTGATATAAATGAAGGTACCAGTTTGTTCGTCACCAAGCACTAAATCTATAAATCCATCGGTGTTTATATCTGCTGCTGCTGCGGTACGAGCATTGTTATGGAGTGGGCCGAATGCTCCAGACTTTGTAAAGTTAGCCTTACCGTCATTGTAAAAAACAAAATTCTGCCCACCATCGCGATTGGGGATGGCTAAATCAATAAATCCATCCTTATTGAAATCGGCGGGCACTATGGTAGTTGCAGATTCAGAAGGAATACTCCTAGTATTTTGAGCTGGGAATTTTCCAAACCCATCATTTAGGATATAATTGGAAGTATGTTGACGGTTTGCTGCAATTATATCAAGTTTACCATCATTATTTAGATCTGCCACCGATGCATATCTGGTTGGCCATTTGGGCTCGCCCCAAGATTGTGACAGACTAAAATCACCTTTGCCATTATTGAAGTACACCAGCTTATCGTCTTTGTCGTTACTTACAACAATGTCAAAGTCTCCGTCACTGTCTAGATCAGCTAATACTGTGGAATAGGTTTTATCCGGTTTTGATCCCAAATCTACCGTTTTAGTGAATTCGCCTTTGCCATTATTAAAAAGAATCTTATTAAATAGAGGCCAATGTCTGCCTTTGGCCAATACAATATCAAGGTCTTTGTCATTGTCTAAATCTGCAAAGCTAATATTGGCAGAGGTTTCTGAATTATTTTCTAAAACAATTACTGAATCATAACGTCTAAGTTTAGTTTGCTTCTGATAATTGCTATTGTAATTATTCTCAGGTAGTTTAATAAATGAAAATGTTGAAGCAGAAAATAAAAAAACGGAACAAGTTCTAATTATATTTTTTCTCATTTTAATTTAAATTTTTCTCCTAAGAACAGGAAAATGTTTGAAGGATCAAGCTCTAATTATGCTATATGAATTTTAAGATCTTAATCTATTTTCATTTCAAATAAGACCCAATTATTTTTTTTATATGATATTAATTTGCTAATTATTTTCATGGGCAGGGGAATGTCTCAAATGATTATAAAGACCTGCTAATAAAAGAATACAAACTGTAATCATTGCAAGAGAAAGTGTAATAAGTAAAAAAGAAATCAAACCTTCAAGTACTGGAGTTCCTTCTTTTCCACCGGCAATTGGCATCATTTTTCCTGCTCCTGTTATGGCACCAATGGAAACGGCAACAAAATTTGCGAATGAACCATAAACAGTTAACCAAAAGGTAATGGTTAACCACTTTTCTTTTAAAACAAGTTTGTGCCAAATCAAGCCAAGAATAAGCAAAAACATTCCATTTAATGTCCCTTCTAAATGAGCAGAAACGCCCATTCTAGGGTTGGACATAAAAGGAATAAAT
>DAIQBE010000698.1:0-1975 GCA_036781325.1 Leadbetterella sp.
ACAAAAAAAACAATTACAAACCTTGCTGCATTTCAACAAGTATTATTAGATAGACAACTGACAATGAAAGATTTACATCGTGAAAAAATAGAAACACAAGGTCGAGTACGAATGTATGTTTTAATAGCTGCTTTACTAGTTTTTGCTGCGTTTGGGGGAGTGTTGTTGTATAATTACCATCAAAAAAGAAAAGCTAATGTTTTGCTTGCATCGCAAAAGGAAAAAATTGAATCCACGCTACAAAAACTCCAAGCCACCCAAGCCCAACTCATCCAATCCGAAAAACTCGCAAGTTTAGGCGAACTCACCGCTGGCATCGCCCATGAAATACAAAACCCGCTGAATTTTGTGAATAACTTCTCGGAAGTTTCAGCAGAATTGGTTGGCGAAATGAATCAGGAATTGGACAAAGGGGACATCAATGAGGCCAAAGAAATAGCTAACGATTTAAAACAAAATTTAGAAAAAATCAACTTACACGGTAAGCGAGCGAGTAGCATCGTAAAAGGAATGTTGGAACATTCACGCACAAGCACTGGCGTAAAAGAACCGACTGATATTAATGCTTTGGCAGATGATTATTTAAGCCTTGCTTATCATGGCTTAAGAGCCAAAGACAGTTTGTTTAATGCTGACTTTGAGCTAATTGCAGACGCAAACCTCCCCAAAATCGAGGTCATCGCACAAGACATGGGACGAGTTTTGTTGAACTTAATTAACAATGCTTTCTGGGCAGTGAATGAAAGAAATAAAAAAGGAGAAGCTGGCTATGCGCCAAAAGTAAAGATAAGTACCCAGCTAATAGCTAATAGCCAATTGCTAATAGCCATAAAAGACAATGGCATCGGCATGCAAGAAGAAGTAAAAGCCAAAATCTTCCAACCGTTTTTCACGACTAAACCAACAGGGCAAGGCACAGGTCTGGGGCTAAGTTTGGCTTATGATATTGTTACGAAGGGGCATGGGGGAACGATTGAAGTGGAGAGTGTAGAAAGTGAAGGTACGGAATTTATTATTAAATTACCTATGAAAACTAATTGAACATGAAAAAACTAAGTCTCACCCTCCTATTTGCACTCATTTGTAGTGTTGGTTTTGCTCAAGATGTTACGGCGAGCCTATCTCCAGAAATGTTTGGAACTCATCAGCAGCTATTACTGGCACCACTCGACGGCTGGGTTTTTAAGGCGGGAACTAATCCCAACTATGCCCTTCCAAACACCAAATTAGTAGGTTGGAAAAAAATGAAGCCCACTGAACTCACTGCCAAAATGGCCGACACCAAAGGGAAAATAGAAGGGTGGTTTAGACTCAAAATCAAACTGGATTCTGCTTTCTTAGACATCCCACTGGGATTTAGGCGAAACCTCTGGGCAGCATCTGATTTGTATATTGACGGAGAGTTGGTTCATTCGTTTGGCAACACTAATCCTTACCAAGCTTTTAATCCAACACGAAAACACCCCATTCCTGTCAAACTAACGGTAGGCGAAATTCATACCATCGCCTTGCACGTAGTAGATTATGAAACCACTTTTACCCAGCGAGAAATACGCCTCAAACCCCACAATCTCGTTGATTTTATTAGCCTTACTGGACCTGATTACCACACCTTTGTTGCATATAAAATCAAAGAGTCTTACATATATGGGTCTATTTGGCTTACCGCGGCAGTATTGCTACTATTGCTTTTTTGGCTTTTATCACTCCTCAATCCTGCGCAAAAAATTCTACGAACTATTGCCAATTACTCATTTTTTGTTTTGATAATGGCTGTAACCTTCTCCATAAATTCCTTTATTGAGCTTTCGTACACTGCCGAAAAAATCAGATTTGTTTTTTATGCCTTAAGTGCTTTTGTTCCAGCTCTCAACTTGGTTATAGTCGAGTTGATACTTAAAGAAAAGATGTCTCGTGTCTCTCTTTTTATAACAATTTTTTTGCCTATAACGAGTGTCTTTGCCCATCTATTTAG
>DAIQBE010000699.1:0-1971 GCA_036781325.1 Leadbetterella sp.
TAGTAAATCTTATAAGTTCACAAATTCTTTTAGATGCATGAATAAATAGTCAATTTACAGCAATAATCACTCCATTTATTTCATTTAAAACAAATTAAATGGAGTTATTATCGGTGTAAATATCAAATTAACGTGACTCATTGTGATAATCAATCATTCATAACAAAAAAGCAAGGTTAGAGGGCGACTAAAATGTGGGACAAGCTTTCCTCGAGAGATTCTGTAAATTATTGTTACCATGCTTTTTCTTGCAAAAAAGCCTATATTTACTTCTAATCTCTGTTAATAAATAGCTTATGTGCTTAAGATTGATAAAAAGGATTAAAATACTCAGGAAGTTATCTCCGCAAAATGCTTTGAAAATATGCCTTTTTTAAATTGTTCTTTTCGTCAATATGTTCGCCAAAATCGGCAGTCAATAAAATAAAAGCACTTTTACTATTGTTATAAGGTTTCCCGACCTAAACAACTTGTAAAAGTGCAAATAATTACCGAACTGTTAAACGTACTGTCTGGACAATTCAGTGCTACAAATTTACAACATTTTGCTATCATCATTGACAGCATTTTGGGAATTTCTAATTCAGTTACTACTTTATCAGTTGCCCGATATAGTTCATTGAGCTATCGAACTGTTCAAAGGTTTTATGCTTTGAAGGATGTCAATTGGTTGTTGGTAACTTTATTTTTATTCAAGCACTTTATTTATCAAAAAGGTAAAAGCTATCTTCTTGCAGCGGATGAAACGGTCAAAGGTAAAGCTGGTAAACAAACTCATGGTCTTGGGCATTTTTATTCGTCAATGGCAAAACAAGTGATTCGTTCTGTCAGTTTTTTAGCTATTTCTATTGTTGATATCGAAAAGGAAGAATCTTATGTCTTAGGATGTAAACAGTTGGTTGTCAATAATTTGTACAAAGTAAATCTTGATTCAGAGAAGAAAAATAAATCAAAGAAAACCCCAAAAACTAAATCAAAAGGCAGACCCAAAGGTTCAAAAAATAAGGTCAAAACCGAACCAGAAAGTACCTCGTATCAAGTGCTTAAAACACTTTTAGACTTAGTTCAGAGCCAATTGAAGGTATTTTTACCAGAATTAAATTGTTTTCATATTGCTCTTGACGGTTTCTATGGTCACGAAGATTATTTACTTTTAGCCTCTAAATATGGACTAAACATCATTTCTAAATTTAAGACAAATGCTCATCTAATTTTATCCTATCAAGGTGAACAATTAGGGGTAGGACGACCAAGGACTTTGGGAGATAAAGTGAATTTAGACAATCTTGATGAACGATTTTACATATCCACAATTCAAGATAAGGAGTCTAACATTTCAACCAAAGTATATCAATTTGAGGCTTTTACTCCTAAAATGGCAGGTCTTAAATTGAATATTGTAGTAATGATTCACACCCACTTGATTACTAACAAGGTGAGCCGAAACATACTTTTTACTAATGATTTAACCTTGGAGGCTCTAAAAGTTATCAAATATTACTCATTGAGATTCCAAATAGAGTTTGATTTTCGAGACGCTAAACAATTCTACGGTCTGGCTGATTTTAAGAATTATAAAGAAATACAAGTAACTAATGCAATCAATATTGCCTTTGCCATGACTGTTATAGGTAAAGTGGTCTTGGAAAAGTACAAGATTAAACTCGGCTGCCCTAACATGGGTATTATTGACCTTAAAACCGTATTCCGTACCCAAAAATGTGCTGAAATACTTTTAAATAATAACAAATTACAACCTGATGAATTTTTAAATAGTCCCCAATTCCTTAAAATCGCCAGATTGGAGGCTATTCATATTTAACTTTGGCGAACACATTGTTCGTAAGTTATAATATAATAACTGTTTAAAGATTTATACGTGAAAAGTTTGCTTCACATCTAATTGAACCCCAATATATGCTCACAGGAGTATATCTGCTCTGGGTATTTTTGTAATACAGGAAACATTAT
>DAIQBE010000700.1:0-1971 GCA_036781325.1 Leadbetterella sp.
AACAAAATACACAATCAAGTTTATTAATGAAGAAATCGTTTTGGATGGAAAACTTGACGAAGAAATTTGGAAAAAATCAGATAAAATTTCAGGATTCAAGCAATACTTCCCTAACGATACACTAAAAGCAACCTACGATACGGAGATAATATTACTTTATGATCAAAAAAACTTATATCTGGGAGCAAAAATGTATTCCAAAGATAAAAATTATATAATACCTTCTTTTAGGAGAGATTTTAGGGCAGGAGGGAATGATAACGTAACTTTTTGTTTTGATACATTTGATGACCATACAAACGGTTTTATGTTTGGGACTAACCCATTGGGGGTTATGAGAGAGGGTTTAATGTTTAATGGAGGAATAGATGCATCATTTTTAAATATGTTTTGGGATAATAAATGGAAATCAGAATCTAGTATAGGCAATGATGCATGGTATTGCGAAACTGTGATTCCATTTTCTACTTTTAGATATAAAGATAATAGCCAATTCTGGAATTTTAAAAGCTATCGATTCGACACACAGTCCAACGAAACTTCATCAATTATTCAAATGCCCCAAAATCAAATAATTATGAATTTAGGGTATGCAATTCCAGTTCAGTTTGAAAAACCTTTGAAAAAAAATAAAGCAAGTATTTCTATCATACCCTATGTAGCAAGCAGGTGGTCTCGGGATTATGAAAAAAATAATCCAAACGATGGTTTTAAATTAGGATTTGGTGGCGATGCAAAAATTGGAGTAACCTCTGGATTGAATTTAGATTTAACAGTTAATCCAGATTTTTCAAATGTTGAAGCAGACCGACAGGTGGTAAATTTAACACGTTTTGATTTAAATTTACCTGAGCAAAGACAGTTTTTCATAGAAAACTCTGATTTATTTACTGGATATGGCAGTGTAATTACTAACCCCTTTATTCCACCTACAGGAACACTTTCTATTGGCAATCAACTATTTAGTCCATTTTTCTCAAGAAATATTGGAATAGCTTATGATAGCACTTCTGGAATAAACGTTCAAACACGCATTAATTATGGAATGCGATTAAGTGGAAAAATAAATGACGATTGGCGAATTGGGATATTAAATACCCAAACTGCAAAAGACGAAATTATAGGAATTGAATCTGAAAATTTTTCAGTTTTTTCACTTCAACGAAAAGTTTTTGATCGCTCAAATATCGCTGCCATTTTTGTAAATAAATTTAGATTGGGCAATGAAAACCCAAATAAAAGTAAATTTAATAGGGTAGCAGGTTTAGAATATAACTTAATTTCAAAAAGTAATGAATGGCAAGGAAAAATATTCTACCACCATTCTATTGAAGAAAAAGCTGTTTCAGATGCTTATGCACATGGAGTTGTACTAAATTATAATACTAAAAAATTTATTGCAAAATGGTCGCATGATTTAATTGGCGAAGGATTCAATGCAGAAGCTGGTTTTGTTCCCAGAAAAAACTTCTTCCACATTAATCCAACTTTTGGTTTAAATTACTTTCCAAGCTCAAATAAAATAAATCGTTTAAGTTTTGGTTTGGCCTACGACCAATATAATAGCCGAGGCATTGGCTTAACTGATCGCAAGGCGGGACCTTTTTCCTTAATTGTGTTTCAAAATACAGCTAGAATATTGGCTTCTTTTAACCAAAATTATGTTTTTCTTTTTAGAGATTTTGATGCAGCAAGAAGCAATAGGAAAATTGCAAGTCTTGGTGCTAAAACCAATTATAAATTTTACTCATTCGAAGCAAACATTGTAAGTGATCTTAGAAAAAAAGTTTCTTTAGTAATGAATCCTAATATAGGTCAATATTATGATGGAAGTATACTTGCTTTATCAGGAAATCTAAATTATAGATTTCAACCTAAAGGAGTCCTGGCATTAAATTATAGTTTCAACGACATTAAAATTTCTACTGGAAAAAATAAAGTATACCTCATTGGACCAAATTTAGATTGGAC
>DAIQBE010000701.1:0-1966 GCA_036781325.1 Leadbetterella sp.
AGTAAAATGGTTGGGGCCATTCTAAAAAAGAATGACGTGGTGATATATGAAAGCACCGTATATCCAGGTTGCACAGAAGACGATTGCGTTCCTGTTTTAGAAAAATACAGCGGATTAAAATTCAATCAAGATTTCTTCTGCGGATATTCGCCCGAAAGAATAAATCCAGGCGACAAAATAAATACCCTAACTAAAATTCTTAAAATTACTTCGGGCTCTACCCCAGAAATTGCAGAATTTGTAGATCAACTCTATAAATCAATAATTACTGCCGGCACCTACAAAGCACCTGCCATAAAAGTAGCCGAAGCCGCCAAACTAATTGAAAATTGCCAGAGAGACGTAAACATTTCGTTTGTAAATGAGCTAGCCCTCATTTTTGATAAAATGCAATTAGATACCACAGAAGTCTTGAAGGCGGCGGGTACAAAATGGAACTTCTTAAAATTTCAACCCGGTCTGGTGGGTGGCCATTGCATAGGCGTCGACCCCTATTATATGCTTTATAAAGCGGAGCACCTCGGATATTTCCCCGCTCTCATTGGCTCAGGACGTAGAATCAACGACAGAATGGGCGTATTTGTGGCCAACAAAGCCGTAAAATTGATGATAAGCAAAGGTATTAATGTAAAAGATTCTAAGGCATTAATTTTAGGATTCACTTTTAAAGAAAATTGCCCAGACAGTAGAAATACAAAAGTTATCGATATCTATAATGAATTAAAAGATTTTGGCATTCAAACTCAAATATATGACCCGTGGGCAAATGAAAAGGAAGTTAAAGCCGAATATGGAATTTCATTGCTAAAAGAAATTGATGCTAAATATGCCTTGATTATTCACGCCGTAAATCACACCATTTTTGAAAATATAGAATTAACTGAAATTGTAGAGGAAAGTCATGTGGTGTTCGACGTAAAATCTACCTTAGACCTTCAATTAATTGATGCAAGATTGTAAATAAATAGGATGACAAAAATTATTGATATTATAGCTGGAGCACGACCCAATTTCATGAAGATTGCTCCTATCATTGCAGCTTTTGAACGGAATAATTTTAAAGAAAAGGGCATTTCATATCGGCTCATTCACACTGGGCAGCATTATGATAAAAACATGAGTGCAACGTTTTTTGATGAATTAAAAATTCCACACCCCGACATTAACCTACAAGTAGGCTCTGGAACTCAGGCGGAGCAAACAGCCAAAATAATGGTAGCTTATGAAAAGATTTTGATAGACAAACCATCTGTGCTGTGTATAGTGGTGGGAGATGTAACCTCCACTATGGCCTGTGCTATTGTGGCTAGAAAGTTACAAATCGATGTAGCCCATGTAGAAGGTGGCATTCGGTCGTTCGACGAAACCATGCCGGAGGAAATAAACAGAAAACTGACCGACTCCATCACCAATTACTTTTTCACCACCTCAGAAGTAGCCAACCAAAACTTAAGAAAGGAAGGAATACCCGAAGGAAAAATATTTTTTGTTGGGAATACCATGATTGACACCCTTCTAAAAAATATGGAAAGGTTAAAACAACCTGCCATTTGGAAAGAAAATAAGCTAAAAGAAAAAGAATACATAGTCATGACGCTACACCGTCCTGCTAATGTAGATGACCCCGAAAATCTTAAAAAATTAGTAGAAATAGTAAGTGAAACTTGTAATTCGAATAAAATTGTATTCCCTATTCACCCTCGAACCAAGAAGATATATGAAAGTTTGGAAATTCAACCCGAAAATATACTTTTAACAGAACCTATGGGCTATTTAGAGTTTAACTATTTAGTAAAGCATGCTAAATTAGTGATTACTGATTCTGGAGGAATTACAGAGGAAACTACCGTTATGGGTATTCCATGTCTCACCTTGCGAAATTCCACCGAGCGGCCAGAAACCTGCACCTTAGGCACCAATAAATTGGTGGGAATTGATCCCACAAAATTGATTGAACCTATACAAC
>DAIQBE010000702.1:0-1965 GCA_036781325.1 Leadbetterella sp.
TCTCTAAAACCCGATGCTGGTGTGCCTCTATAATTGCTTTTGTAATCATTATACGTCCAAATGGAAACACCAGTTACATACGGTAATTTTTTAAGTTCCCGTATATTATCCAAAAGCTTTTCATTTAAACTTGCATTTTCTTCATTTCCAATTTGTTCTATTCCTATTTCTGAAACGAAAATGGGTTTACCTGGGAATTTTTGATGTAACCTCTCGGCAACTTTGGGCGTACCTCCATAAGAGTTCATGGACAGAAAATCAAGTTTCTCGTAGGGTTCTGTTCCTATTTTACCCGCATTAAAACCCGTAAAACTCACGTAAGTTTTCAGTCTTGTACTATCAAGGAAAGCAACAAAATCTAGCATAGAATTAATATAAGCATATTGCTCGGTGGATAAATATTTCTCATTTTGAGGGGTATTGGGTTTGCGAAGCTCATTCCCTACACTCCAAGCTACCACCGAGGGGTGATTAAAATCTCTTTCAATCATATCAGCCATCCATTTTTTAGGTATAGGGTTATCTGGAAATGCTTGTGGGTCGGTTTCGCCCCACACGGGTATTTCTTCGATGAGTAAAAAGCCATTTTTATCACAAAAATCCAATAAATTTTTTGACAAAGGGGCATGCATAAGTCTTGAAAAATTACAGCCCAAAGATTTAATATCTTTCATATCTCTTTCAATCAATTGATCGGGTTCTGTATTTCCATAAAGTGGATGATCATGCACTCTGTTCACTCCATTCATGCGCACGGGTTGATTATTTAAAAAAAACTGTTCTCCACGAACTTCAAATTTCCGGATTCCAAAATTATCAACAGCCACATCAACAAGTTGTCCGTTCACTTTAAGCACGCTTTTTAATTCATACAAGTTGGGCGTTTTAAAATGCCAAAGTTTATAATCTGTTAATTTTCGCTTGAAATTGAGTTCAGAAACTTCTGTGCTGTTCCCGTTCACTGTAACCAACAACGCTTCTTTGTTTCTACCTGCAAAATGAGGCACAATTTGAACCGTCTTTGAGCTTAAACCATTATTTTCGATGGCATATTTTATAGTAAAATTGACTTCGTTTTTCACAAAGTCGGGCACTGAAGAAATATGCTGATACACCAAGCGAACCTCTTTATCAGCCATTAGGCTTACATCACGGCTAATGCCACCCCAAGCCCACCATGCCCCTCTTTTATACGTATTGTCGGCCATTACTACGAGGCTATTGTTACCCTCGGCTTTAAGATATTTTGTGAGATTAAAGGTAAATGGCAGGTAACCACCAATATGTTCGCCTATTAATTCTCCATTCAACCACACTTTTGAGGTCTCGTAAACCGCTTCAAATTTTATACGGATTTGTTTCCCTTTCCATTTTTTGGGTATCACTAGGTTTCTTTGGTAATAGCCTTTGCCCACATGACTCGCATATCGCTGTCGAGTGTCCCAATTTCCAGGTACATGAAGCGTATCCCAAGTGGAATAGTCTGCTTTTAATACTTCAGCTTCAGAAAGGGTATTAGAAGCCACGAAATTCCAATTACCATTTAATGAAATGGATTGGGCAAATGCCACCTGGTAGAATGGCAGACTGATTAAAAATAAGTAACCAAATAGTTTACGAATCATGCTTTTAATTTTAATGTTTTTTTATCTTGATATGTGGTTAATTGAAG
Organism: Leadbetterella sp.; assembly: GCA_036781325.1. Lineage (GTDB taxonomy): Bacteria > Bacteroidota > Bacteroidia > Cytophagales > Spirosomataceae > Leadbetterella. The sequence continues at coordinate 1,673 of DAIQBE010000702.1, forward strand.
GTTTATGATATTAAAAATGTCCAATTTTTTGCATAAAAATTAGTCGAGAACTAAATACGTCTTTTATCATTATTGACCCTCACTCCTTTAATTTAAACCCTTTATTTTATTTACAAAGGCTGTATTGACCTTATTTTCCGTAAAAAAAATATGATTTCTATCACAATCGTTTGTGAAAACGATTGTGATAGCCAATTTTAATAATATAAAATATTGGCTTTGTTTAATTTCATAAAAAGGGTTAAATTTGAATAATTAGGAATATCCAAACAAAGCCATTAGCCAATTATTGA
>DAIQBE010000703.1:0-1947 GCA_036781325.1 Leadbetterella sp.
GCTTTGGTTTTTAGCATCGTAAATTTTAACTTCTATATTATTTAAGTCAGCTAATGGTTTAACAGTATTTAATGTTCTTACTGTTTTTGTAGAATAAATTTGTTGAATATCTTTAGTTTTTAAAATTTCTTTTAGTTTTTCAGCTCTTTTTTTGCCTTCCAACGTTAATTCAGGATCTGAGGTAGGAGAGCTTGATTTTTCTGCATGTCTTACTATGTAAAAATGTGTGTGGGTGCAGGAGCAAAGCCCCCACACTAACACAAAAATTATAGTTAATTTAGAATTTATCAGATTGAACATACGCTTGAATTAATTTTTCTTCTCCCTCTTTCCCTTTAAAGAAATTACCGTGTTCCATTCCTAAAATAAATTCTTGTTTATTCTCCTTGGCTTTGTCGTAAATATGTTTGAATAAAAAATTATAATTTATTTCACCGGTGGTAGGCTCTTTTCTTCCTGGTTCATCTCCAATCTGGAAATAGCCAATTTCATCCCAAACTAAGTCCATATTTTTTGTCATCTGTCCTTCGTTACGTTGCATGTGCCACATGTCAAATAATATTTTACATGAAGGACTATTTACGGCTTTACATATCAGAAAGCTTTGATCTGAATTTCTTAAAAATAGCTCTGGTGTATCGCTTAATGGTTCCATTACCATCACTAAACCATGCGGTTCGAAAATATCACAGGCTCTCCTATATGCGTCTATTACGTTTGCGGTTTGAATGCCAATTGGTAATTTTCTTTCGAAAAATCCAGGCACAACTGTCATATATTTTGCATTGCAGCGTTTTGCAACTTCAACGGCCTCTCTACATGTTTTGAGAAAAGTATCTTTAAATTCACTAGTTCCAGTAGTTAAGGAAATTTTCCAGTTGTCACCCCCATCTATCACGAATACGCCCATTTTCATTCCCAATTTGGCCATAGTTTCTCCAATTTTTTTTTGAGTTTCTATTGGTTTTTTCATCATGCCATTATCTTCTAATGCCTTGAATCCTACCTCCGACATAAACTTTAGTTGGTCAAATAAGTCATCACCAGCAGAGTTTTTAAACATCCCAAAATGGGGTGCGTATAAAAGTTTAAATTCGTTTGTTGCAAGATTTTTAGGGCCTGATTTAGCAAATAAATTACCGCTAAGGCTCAAACCAGCCGTTGCTGCAATGCCGTTTTTAATAAAATTTCTTCTGTTAGCCATTAAATTATGAATTGAAAATGAAAGGATGGTTAATTTTTTTATAAAATTATATATTTTTCTTACATTATTTCTTGTTTTCGTGCTATTTTTGCAAAACTATTTAACCTAAGCTAACAATCAATCTTAACCTTATAATATACCTTTCGCTTTTTGCGGAAGGTTTTTTTATTTTAATAGGAATGGTTTTTACAAATATTTATAAGACTGCGATAACAGAAATTTCAACATTTACGTCTTTTGGAAGTTTTGCTACTTGTATAGTTTCTCTAGCGGGTGGATTTTCATTAAAGAATGAGCCGTACACTTCATTTACTATTTGGAAATCATCCATATTTTTTAGGAATATACTGGTTTTTACCACATTACTATAATTCATTTGGGCTTCATTTAATATATGTCCGAGATTTTCTAATATTTTTTTTGTTTCTTGGCCCACATCCCCTAATGGGGCTAAATCGATAGCTATTTGGCCCGAAACGTATAAAGTATTTCCAGATAATATAGCTTGTGAATAAGGGCCAATTGCAGCTGGGGCTTTATCAGTAAAGATTATTTTTTTGCTCATTTTTATTCATTTTTGTTAAAGTAAAAATACATTCAATAATTGACAATTATCGTTTATTATTATGCATTTTTGTAATAAAATATTTTATTGAATGAAAAAGCTCTTAAGTCTTTCTGTATTTTTAATAATAAGTTTTCAAGTATATTCGAATTTAGCTCTTCCTGCTATTTTTAAGTCT
>DAIQBE010000704.1:0-1943 GCA_036781325.1 Leadbetterella sp.
GGTGTGTGGCCCAAATAGAATCTCTTAGACTTTGAACGGCATCTCCGACACTTTCTCGTATTTGATTTATTTTTTCGGGTTTCAGTATATGTTTCTCTGCTTGGTAAGAGGCGTTGTCTAAATTTGTGGATATTACCGTCAACTGCGAGCCCACGCTATCATGAAGATCTCTGCTGATTCTTTCTTTTTCATGAAGCAATTTTAATTGATTTTGAAAAGCAAGCGCTACGTTTTTATCTTTTTCTTCGCCCAATAATTTTATTTGTAATGCAATACCTATAAATAAAATAATGGAATCGAAAAGGATACAACCCAGTCGCATCAAATAGGATAGCCATGGGCTATAGTTCAACACCCCCCCGTTGCGAAAAAATGAAAACAAAGTGTATATAAAAAAAGGCACAATGCCTATAAAAAACATTTTGGCTATGAATGGCTGAATACCCTTTTTAAAACTATAAATAACTAGGAATACATGGATCAACAAAGACAAAATTAACAATATAAATGGCAAAAAGAGCAATAGTAAAGGTAGTGGCCAAGCATTTAAGCGGAAGACTCTTTCGAGTGCAAATAATACTAAGGATATAGCAATGGATACAATAGAAACTAAAAATATGTTTTGAATGAATCGATTGTTTTCGGCACCTTTTAAAATAAATGATCTAATAAACAAGCCTAAGAAAAGGGTAGAAAGACAGATGCTTGCATTTCTCCAATGGTATATAGAAAAAAGAGCATTAATTTTTTGAATATAATCTACCAAATACCCCTCCACTAGTAAAATAGAAAAAAGTAAAAAGCACAAATAGGCTCCATAATATATAAAATGAATTTGACGATTTATTACAAATAGCACGAAGGAGAAAACAATTAATGTGAGAATTACCCCTGAAAAAACACCATAAATTAGCCTTTTTCGGGTATCATACTCATAAAATTCTTCTATGCTGAAAATCTTTAAAGGTACAGTCACTAACAATTGATGCCTATGAACTTTCATGAAAAAATAGGTAAGTTCATTTGGGGGAATTTCTATTGGAAAAATAAAAGAATGATGCTGCAGAAAACGGCTTTCAAAAGCTGTTTCATAGTTTTTAGAACCAAAATCAACGATTACTTTTTGTCCGTCGGCTTGATAGGCATGCGCCAAATCAAGGTAGGCATTTTCTAAAACTATATATTTTGTAATAGGTTTATTAAAAGGATTTGTCAAAGGAATTTTTATCCAAAACCACACATTATCGAGTCCAAAATCTAGCTTTTTTCTTTCTGCAAAATAAATGGGGTTTTTAAGTACATCACCAATGCTGCTTTTGCCAGTGCTATCTCTAAACACAGTGTATTGCGCATGGCTTAAAAACCCATTGAGAATAAAAAAGAGGAATAAAATCCACTGCTTGTAAGACATTTGCCAATCAACTTTGCTCAAATATATTAAATAATTTATTTCAAAGGTGTAATCCAATTTTCAAGAATTGAAAAATACGGCAAATGCCGTATTGATTAATAATTTTATAACTAGGAATTTTGAGGCATAAAACTTATTTAAATACATATGAAAAAAATAATTGCTACTGTTTTTATTTTCTCTTGCAGCTTATCGTGCATTAAAAAAACCACCGATGCTGACCCTACCCCGGTAGAGACCGTCTGTTTAGTTCAAAAAATTAATCGAGATGGTGGTATATACGAAGTTTATAAATTTGATGCGAATAAAAAACTTTCAGAGGCGATTTTGACCTATGAGGATAATGGTAAAATTGTGGAATGGCCAGTAAAATTCGAATACAATGCCCAAGGGAATCTGTTAAAAACAACATCCACATTAGATGGTTCAACAGATAATTATATCTACGATGCAAACGGCCTGCTTACAAGAGTTGACTTTAAAGATAAAGGTGGGGCTTTAATAGAACAATTTACTGTTACCATGGACTCTC
>DAIQBE010000705.1:0-1926 GCA_036781325.1 Leadbetterella sp.
ATGCAACAATGAATTTTAACATAATCCGTTATGCTGACGTTTTATTAATGGCAGCTGAGGCTGAAATTGAAGTAGGTTCTTTGGAAAAAGCCAGAGAATATACTAATTTGGTTAGATCTAGAGCAGCAAATAAGGCATCATGGGTAAAGGAATATAAAGAGCCTACCAAAGATGCTGCTAATTATGTAATTAACAATTATACCGCTCCATGGACAGACAAAGCTGTTGCGAGATCGGCTGTAAGGATGGAAAGAATGTTGGAGCTAGCTCAGGAAGGCCACAGATTCTTTGACTTAGTTAGATGGGGTACTGCTGAAGTTGAAATTGGTAGATACCTTGCATATGATGGAAAAATATTAGTAGCAAAATTAGGTGGTGCTAAATTTACCAAAGGAAAGAATGAATACCTTCCTATTCCTCAGCCTCAAATAGATTTACAAGGTAAAGATGTTTTACCTCAAAATCCTGGATATTAATTTATATTTAGATTTTTGAAAAATTAAAAAGGGTGGAAGTTTACTTCCGCCCTTTTTTTATTATTTTTATGCCACCAAAACCCATCCTTTTTAATGGCTCAACGTTATTTATTTATTTTGTTTTTCACACTTTTTGTTTGGTCCTGTAAAGAAGCTCCATTATTTGAAAAAATTGAGGCAAAAGATTCAGGAATTACGTTTTCAAATAGAATTATTGAAAATGATTCTATGAATATTCTTGATTTTGAATATGTCTATAATGGCTCAGGGGTTGGTATAGCTGACTTTAATAACGATGGGCTTCAAGATGTTTTTTTTAGTGGAAATCAAGTTGCCAACAAGCTATATCTTAATAAAGGAGATTTTAAATTTGAGGACATTTCTTCTTATGCCGGCATAGAAGCAAAAAATAGATGGTGTGCAGGAGTAGTAACAGTAGATATTAATTCTGACGGCCTTATGGATGTATATGTTGCTGCCACAGTAAAAGAGCCAGCGTCGGAAAGGCAAAATTTATTATTCGTTAATCAAGGTTTAAAAGACGGGAAACCTATTTTTAAAGAACTGGCAGCCGAGTATGGCGTCAATGATTCAGGACATTCTGAAAATGCTTCTTTTTTTGATTATGATAATGATGGAGATTTAGATTTGTATGTGCTTACGAATGAGATTGACCAATATCCAAATACTTTCCGACCAAAAGTTGTGGATGGTACTTATCCAAATACCGATAGATTATACAGATGCGATTGGGACCAAACATTAAAACATGCAGTATATAAAAATGTATCAAAAGAAGCTGGTATTACTATTGAAGGTTATGGGCTTGGACTTAATATTTGTGATATAAATAAGGATGGATGGAAGGATATTTATGTTACTAATGACTACGCTGCCGATGACTTGTTATATATAAATAATCAAGATGGGACTTTTACTGACCAAGCTAAAAATTACTTTAAACATACAAGTAGTTCGGCTATGGGCAATGATGTTGCAGATATTAATAGCGATGGTTTTTTAGATATTTTTGCAGTTGATATGCTTGCTAAAAATAATTTGCGAAAAAAAGTTTTGGCTCCGCCCAACAACTACCAATTATTTAATTTAAGTAAAGAATATGGCTACATTTTTCAGTATATGAGAAATACATTTCAACTAAATAATGGAATCACCCCTAATAATAATCCCATGTTTAGTGAAATAAGTCTGTTAGCTGGAGTGGCAGAGACTGATTGGAGTTGGACGCCCTCTTTAGCCGATTTTGATAATGATGGGTTTAAAGATTTGATTGTTACCAATGGTTTTCCGAAAGACGTAACGGATAGAGATTTTATGGCGTTTCGATCGGAAGCTGAGAGTTTATCTGAGAAATCCTTCCTTTTATCGCAAATTCCTGAAGTAAAAATTAGCAACTACGCATTTAGAAATACTGGAAATTTACAATTTG
>DAIQBE010000706.1:0-1915 GCA_036781325.1 Leadbetterella sp.
TAGAAGCGTCTATTGAAAGTATTTTGCTCATTTATTTTCTAGCCAAAATTGACTTGTATTTATTCATATCAGCAAACAATTTTAAGGCTTCCTGAATATCTTCGTCTTTTTCGAAGGAAACAAACTTCATTGCTTTTTGATAATAATATCTACTTAATATTTCTAATTCTAATTGTTCTTTTATTTGTTTAGCATTCGTTTTTACCAATTGTTCATTTCCTAAATCAGCAATTTTTCTAACTTCTTCTAATTGATTTTTCATTTTTATATAATCGCCACTAAGTTTTGCACTTGTTATTAAAATTTCAAGAGCAAGCTGATTTGGAGTTTTATAATCAAAATTTTGTGTACCTAGCCAATTTTCAAAATCTTGCATATCTTTTGAAGTTAAAGAAAACTTCTCGGCGGGTTTATTTTCTAAATGTGTAAAATAATATTTCGTAGCAAAGTCAAAAATTTTCTTTTTTGAAATCAAAGCTTTTGTATATTCTGACAATTCGTTACTCTGCGTCTTTATATCTGGTTCTACCCCTCCTCCGTCATAGACTGGTCTTCCATTTTTCGTTTTAAACAAAGCTCTTAATGAATCTGGCAATTTAGAAACACTTCCATCAGTAAGCCTATTTGCATAGTCAATGGCTTGAATACACCTCCCCGATGGAATATAGTATTTCGAAGTAGTAATTTTCATTTTTGTACCATAACTTAAATCTCGCGTAACTTGAACTAGGCCTTTTCCAAAAGACCTTTGTCCAATTAAAACCGCTCTATCATAATCTTGCAAAGTTCCACTTACAATTTCCGAAGCAGATGCACTTCTTCCATTTATTAGTACCGCAATGGGCAAGTCAGTATCCAATGGTGCCGCCATTGTCAAATATTTTTTATTCCATTCTTTAACTTTTCCTTTTGTCTCCACTACGGTTAAACCTTTAGGAATAAAAAAATTACAGATTTCAACAGACATATTTAACAAACCTCCAGGATTTCCTCTTAAATCAATAACCAACTTTTTCATGCCTTTGTCTTTCAATTCCAATGTGGCGGTTTTAATTTCTTTTGCGGCCGTAGCACTAAAATCAGTTAGTAAAATATATCCCACCTCATCATTAATCATTCCATAATGTGGTACATTAGGCGTCTTAATTATATCCCGCCCTACAGAAATATCTAAATTTTTAGTTTGTCCAAATCGCTTTACTACAAGTTTAACATTTGTACCCGTTTGGCCTTTTAATAATCTAGAAAACTCTGAATCGTCTTTCTTTGTAACATCAACCCCATTAATTTTTTGAATATCATCTCCAATCTTTATTCCCATTTTATCTGCAGGAGAGCCTTCATAAAGCATTACAACAACATGCTTACCTTCATAATAATCAATACTGGCTCCAATTCCGTTATAAGTACCCGCATTTTGCGTAAAAGCATCTTCTATTTCATCTTCATTCCAAAAAACCGTGTATGGGTCTAAATTTTTCAACATAGCTTGAATACTGGCTTTAATGGCTTTATCGGGATTAACTTCGTCTACATAAAATGCATTTAACTCTCTAAACATAGTAGAAAATACATCTAAATTTTTCGTAATTTCAAATAGACGATCGTCAATAGTATAACTTGTTAAAGCTATACTACAAATAATCGATAAGCCAATAAAAAATGATTTTATCTGTCTCTTCATTATTTTTTAATACCTATTTAAGTTTAATAGAATTATTTATTTCCAACTAATTTTGAACCAAATATAATAGATTAACGAACAAGATTATTAGATTTATACTTAAACTGAAATTAATCTAAATTTTACTTTCTATTTACACCCAAAAATATAATGCCAAAAATAAATTTTGTTCATAAAGTCCTAATATGTGTTTTTTTTTCATTTCTTCAAGTATTTGCAATATTTTCAACG
>DAIQBE010000707.1:0-1914 GCA_036781325.1 Leadbetterella sp.
AAGGGAATTCCTTTTCTATTAAAGACCAAACAAAGTCTATTTATCCATAAAAAACCAAACTACTTTCAATTGCCTAAATTTTTATATTTTTCTATTTGATATAAACATAGGCTGCTTCGATGCTTTTACCTTGATTATCAGAAAAATAGGTTTCTATTTGATGATAGCCTTTAGGTAATTTTAATTTGAAAACCACTTTTTCCTTTTTATCATTAATCACCGTTTCATACGGCTTATCATCAATTTTGATTTTAGCATTTACATACTGTACTGGTATTTGACTTTTGGCTTCTCGCGGGAAACGTCTCAATTCAAATTTGTAGGTTCCACTCTTTGCTGTTTCTATTGCCCAAAAACCATTACCTCCTAACTCTTTTTTAACCATGTTCTGATTCCAAGCGGGAGCACCTTTTTCAAGGTGTAAATCATGACTAGTCAAACAAACTTCCTTTTGCTTAGAAGAACCAATTATAACCCGTTGATAGTCTGATTTTTGTATGCTAATGTCTTTCCACCATTTTTCGTATTCCATATTCAAAGAATTCACAATTCCAGTGTTTTCTATTGCTAAATTTTGACGCTGTTCTGGATCTTTCTCCATATTATACAATTCTTTTCCATTCACCAATCGCCATTCTTGGGTCATTACAGAATTTGGGCTATTTTTGATTAAATACTCACCCCTTTGAGTGTCTGCCACTAAAACACGCTCTTTTATTCTTTCTCCTTTTAAGAGTGGAAAAAGGGAAACACCTTGAAAAGAGTAAATGGTATTGATTTTACAAAGATCTAATAAAGTGGGTAATACATCCATTCCTGAAGCTAATGTTTTGATATCTTTGGGCATTTTTTCAATTAATGGATTATAAAGAAAAAATGGAACACGATGACCTCCTTCATAAACCGACCCTTTTTGGCCCCTCATATTTGCATTAAATCCGAATTGAGCATATTCACTTTTGTCAAAACTTGCACCCGCAGCAGTGCCATTATCTGTCATAAAAACTATAATGGTTTTTTTATCTAATCCACTGCTTTTTAAATATTGCATCAGTTTTCCCACGTTTTCATCTATTTTAGATATCATTCCATTAAATGCCGGATTAGGAACGTTGGGGTTGTTTTCATACTGTTTTGAATAGTTTTCAGACACATTGTATGGACCATGGGCTACATTTGTAGGAATGTAGCAAAAAAAAGGTGTGTTGAGATTTTGACCCATAAAACGCATTGCTTCCCCAAACCACACATCATCACAATACTCTTTGAACTTTTCTGGCTTACCATTTCTCAAATACGTATCTCCAAAATAGTCATTACCCCAGTAATCTGGTGTTTGTCCTACACCTCCTCCTCCCAAAACTAAAACTTCATTAAAACCTCTATCTTGTGGACGAAAAGGATAATTATCTCCCAAATGCCATTTGCCGAAAATCGCTGTTTGGTAGCCAGCCTCTTTAAAAAACTCAGGCATCGTTTTTTCATCTTTGTTAAGAATTTCGCGTCCATTTATCGTATGCCAAACTCCTACTTTATTATTATTCTTGCCTGTCATTAACATAGCTCTTGTAGGAGAACAAGTGGTACCTACATGAAAATTTGTAAATCTAACACTTTGATTATGCAAGGCATCCAGATTTGGAGTTTTGATAAGGGGGTTGCCATTACAAGCTAAGTCTCCATAGCCTTGGTCATCGGTTAAAATGAGGATAACATTAGGTTTTTGGGCGAAAATATTTCCGATAATTAAAAGTTTCAAAATAAATGTTACTAATACTATGTTTTTCATCGGTAACTCTAATTATTGACTTAGGAAATTGACCCAAAATACTGTAAATAAAATAGTTATGAAGGTTAATTTTTCATCATTTAATCAAAAATTTAGGAAAATCCTCCACCTTTTCACAGCAAACT
>DAIQBE010000708.1:0-1901 GCA_036781325.1 Leadbetterella sp.
TAAGCTGGTAGTGGTGCAAACACTACTAGCTTTTTTAGGTTTAGGTTTTAATCATATTGGTTTTAATTTTTAAGGTTTGTATATTTTTATTACTTACACCCTTTAGCATATATAACTATCTGTCCATCGGCTATTTCATATCGAGCTTGAATAGTTTCACAAATAATAGCTATTTTATCAAAAAGTGGTTCTTCCGAAAGAGATGCAGTAAGATTACATTGAGTCAAAATATCAGCATCATATATAATTTTTACCCCAAAAGCAGTTTCCAGCTGACCCAATACCTTTACAATGGGTGTTTCGATGTATTCAAAATTTATACTTTCCGTTGCTTTTATTAATAATATTGGCTTTTCAACTAAGGTCTTAACTATTTTATTACTAGATTTTTCAAAAATAGCTTCTTGGTTTGGTGTTAATAGTATTTGGTCTGGGTGATTATTCTCTTTTAAACTTTTTTCTTGGTATACGGTCACATTTCCCGTTTTTACTGCTACTGAGGTTTTACTTTCGTTTTGATATGCTCGTACAGTAAAGCTAGTACCTAAAACTTTTGTAACTACGCCTCCTGCATAAACTAAAAAAGGATGTTGAGGGTCCTTTTTTACCTCAAAAAAAGCCTCCCCGTTTAAATAAACTATTCTTTTTTGTTGTCCAAAATCTTTAGAAACCTGTATTTTACTGTCCTTTTTTAAGGTCACTAGCGTGCCGTCAGAAAGAGTTATAAATAACGATTGAGAACTTTTATTTTCGGTTTCTTGACTGCTTAAATTTCCTTTTTTAAAAATGACTTTATTCCCATTTATCCACCAAAGAGTTGTAAGTAGCAGAATTATCGTCGCAGCTATTGCTAATACATTACTCTGGTAAAACCATCCATACCTTTGGTTTGTATTTTTTAATATGGCCTCAATCCCTTCATTTTTTGTATATTCATCGTCTTCTTTTTCTTCTACTTGAGTGGCAATTACTAATGTTTTCGCTTCTTCGATCAAATAAAGTTTATTTGGATTATCTATCATCCAATCCTCCCAAAAAGTGTCATTTTTGGGTAATCTACCCAAAACCCACTTTCTAAAATATAAATCTTGAATAAAATCTTCAATAGTATATTTATTTAATTCTTTCATTTTTGAAATAATAATTAATAAAGACAAATTAAAACAGGAAAGAATAACGACATAACCCAATTTCGCCGCATCATTTTTAGTGCCTCATACACTAGATTAACAGTAGAATGATGAGAAATTTCCATGATTTTAGAGATTTCCTCGTATTCAAGCTCTTCATAAAATCTAAGGTAAAGGGCTTCTCTTTGTCGTTTGCTTAGGCTTCCAAGTTCTCTTTTTAATCGAATAAGTGTTTCATGTTCTATTTCATTATTTATTAAATAGGTTTCAATATTAAATTGTACATCTATTTCTATATCTTCATTAAGTTCGTTGGAGTTTTTTTTGAAAAAGGCCAACTCTTTTATCAGCCGTCTTTTATAGGAGGCAAGTAAATAGGATTTTATTGACCGCGGTGTTTCTAAAAATCCTCTTCTATTCCACAATTCTACAAATAAATCTTGAAGGCAATCGTAAGCCAAATCTTTACTTTGAACCAATCTTTTTCCATAATTAAACAAGGTTTGATAATACTGTTCTAAAATAATTTCGAACGCTTTTCTTTCGCCTTTCTGAAAGGAATGCCATAAATGGGTATCATCAATGGGTTCAATCATTAGTAAGAGTTTTTCATTTAATTAAAGTTAATAAAACAGAATTATTTTAAGTAAAAATAGTACTTTATAATTGTTTTGTTGTAAAGAGAACATAAGGCTCTTAAAATCCTTAAAAAAAATCATGTATTTTTTCCAACGGCTATTATATCTATTTTAAAGATAGAAAATTTTTACT
>DAIQBE010000709.1:0-1897 GCA_036781325.1 Leadbetterella sp.
TCAAAAGAAACTAAATAGCGTTTTCCTTTCTTTAATGGTATATTAGGTTTTAGAAATTGAATATGCCATGCGTCTGTTGATGATTTGGTGATTGTAATATTAGCCTGGCCATTAGAGGTGTTGTAAGTTCCAGCAGCTTGAGATTGAACGGCTAATGACCATCCATTATCTCCATTCGAAAATATACTTTCGTATAGTACTGTGGTTTTTAAAACTGTGGCTTCAGCCATTTTATTAGTTAAAAGAGCATCAACTAAAGGAGTAAGATATTGATTTGTAGTAGGATTAAAAATACCAAATCCAGCACTAAATTCCCAATATGCCCAGCTAAACCCTTGAAGCTCAAACCATCTTGCTAGAAAATTACTCCATTTTACTCTACTATCTATGTCAGCTTTACTGTAAGACCCAAACTCCCCGATATGGATAGGTAAATTATTTAATTTCGCAAAACTCTTTACATAGTTAAATTGGCTATTGATTTCATTTCTTTCTAAAGTGGTATTTTCCCATTTTGTACCGAGCCACGCTTTTGAGTCTCCACCCACCCATTCTGCTCCCTGATGCGTGAAATTGAAAGGATCATAATAGTGAATAGTGAGAATGATATTGTTGTCTTTTGGGATTTTTAAGGAAGAAACACCAGCTAAACCTCCCCAATTAGAAGTACCCATTAGTACTGCTCTCGTAGGGTTTGTTTTGCGGATTTCGGTAAGCGCATCTGCAAAAAAAATATTCCATTTTTCCGCATTCAGGTTGGTGTTGGGTTCATTTAAGACTTCAAATAAGATTCTCTCGTCGTAGTTTTTGAAAAATGATGAAATTTGATTCCACTGGCTTATAAATTTAGCTTTTTGAGCATCAGGATTGGCAAATATTGCATCATGATGATGCATATTTATTATCACATATAAATTTTCTTTTAAAGCTAAATCTATGACAGATTTTATTCTGTTTAGAAATGCTGCATTTATAGTAAACGGTGAAATTTGAGAGGTTCTTTCTGGTATGTCCCATCTTATTGGAATTCTTACATGATTGAACCCAAGCTTGGCAATTTTAGAGAAATAATCATCTTTAAATGGGTTACCCCATTCTGTTTCTGAAGGGGCTTCAAACATGTTGCCCATATTTATTCCTTTTCCAAGTTTTTTGTTCAACTCGAATATTGGAGTTTGCGTAAAGGCGATTTTTACTCCAAAAAGAAATACTAGTAAAAACCAAAAACGCATATATTTTTTATTAAAATTAAAAATAAAATTTATCAAATTAATACAATAAAAGTCTTTTTGAAATGTAGTTTTCAAAAAGACTTTTAAATTTTTCGAAATAAAAATATTGTTTCCAATTAAAATGCACAAAATTACGGAAGAAACACTTCATATCTAATAGTTAGAAAAATACATTAAACGGCATCACTTAAACTTGAAAAAGTAAATTCACGAATTTTTAAAGCAGGAATTAAATAATTTTGGTTAGATTCTGTGCTTAAAACTCGCTCTGATATGCCTAATGTTTCAAGGTTATTCAACATAATGATTGGGCTCTCATTAAAGCGGAGGTTCTTTATTGGAAATTTAATTTTACCATCTTCTATATAAAAAGTTCCGTCTCTTGTTAGGCCAGTAAGTAATAATGTTTGTGGATCTACTGTTCTTATGTACCAAAGCTTTGTAACTAAAATACCTTTTTTTGTGCTTTTAATCAATTCATCTAAAGTTGCTTTACCACCAACCATAATCATGTTGTTTGGAAAAGGAACAGGTTTAACACCTTTTTCTTTTGCCCAAAATCTGGAATAGGATAGGTTTTTCACCACTCCATTTTCTATCCAACTTGTTTTTTCTTGGGCTAAGCCATCGCCAGACCAAGGGGATGCCGGTAATTCAGAATTTGT
>DAIQBE010000710.1:0-1893 GCA_036781325.1 Leadbetterella sp.
AAGATTCAAAATGTAGATTGCATTTAGGGTGGTCCGACATCTCGGCTTTCTTCTTACTTGGCTAAATGTTATGCGTTCGCCCTTTATTATTCCTTATAATTTCAGTGACTACTTATTTTTTGTCTGTTTGAATTTATAATTATAACCCAATTGAAAATAGTAGGGTATTAATGGTGTTGTTTTAAAATCTTGAGTGTTGAATTTGCCAATTGTTAATGTAAGATCACTGTTTTTAAATGAATAGCCTGTTTGTATGCCGTAATGGAAATTCCCTCCAGTTGATGGTTCATACCAGCCTTCTTGTGTATTTGGAAAATCGTTTTTAAAATTTTCAGAATGTTTAAAATGTGTAACAATAGCTTTGTCAAAACCAACTTCGCCTGCAACAAACCATTTGGGTTTGTAATATCCAATAACGCCTGTCATTTCGCTTCCAAAGTTTTGCATACGTACCAATGTGTTTTCGTGTTGTCTGTAAATTCCATGTATTGACGCACTGAATTGAAAATTTCTAATATTACAAAGCCTAGCTTGCCCACCGATTTTTGTTTTAAAATCGTCCAATAACTGTCCACCAGAAGGAAATGAATAAGAAACATCTAATAAAATAGGCATTTTGGATTTTATTTTATGACTATATCCCAGTCCATACACGAGCCCATAATCGAACCCGGTAGTAACATGAACAATGTGCTTGTTATCGCTTTTTAAGCTTGCCCAATTAACACTTTGTGAAAAACTTTGCCATGCCATTAAATTTAAACAGGCAACTAATATTATGATTTTCATATTTTTCATTTTTAATTTATTAAAGAGATTTAAAATAGTTAAGCATTACAGGATAAGTATTGTTCCAACCTGTTGGGAAGGAAAGCATACTATGACCCGCCCCCATAGTTTTAAATAATGCTACATTGGGAAAAGGAGCAGATACTTTTTGAGCATGTGCCAAACCATAAGCACTATTTTTTTCGCTGTATATAAACAGTACTTTAGTGGTAAATAAATGTAAGTTTGTTGTCCAGTTAGGGTTTTGTTCATTGCCTATATCGAGACAGGCAATTTGAAAAACTGCTCCAGGTCTCCATTGTGCTATTGGGCTTTCATCTCCTGTAATATTTGTTTCATTTCCAGTAGAAGCTAACATCCTAAATTTGTAATCTAAAATTTCGTGTTCATCATTTTTACCAGTTATAAATTGGTCTATATAAGTAGCGTTATGCAACGCTTCACTTGTTATTGCCATTTTTTGTGAAGCTTTGATATACTTTTTCACATCTTCCCATACCAATCCACCCGGTTCGGCTAGTACAGCTCCGTTAACAGCATTGGGGTAAGTATTAATATATGCCCCAGCCAGCATTGCTCCCCATGAATGCCCCAATAGAAATACTTTTTGTGTTGCTGATGTTCTATAATATGCGATAATGGCAGTCATATCATCATAGTTTTGTTGTAAAGAGGTATAATGTGATTTAGGAAAACGTTGTGATAATCCTGTACCACGTTGGTCGTAAAACACCACTCGAAAACCCTGATTAGCAAATTCTTTACAATTATAGAGATATCGATAATCTGCTGCGGGACCTCCATGCAATACTAAAATAATAGAACCATTGGGAGGACCAAATGCCTCGGCATGAAATTTTGCCCCATTAACAGTTATTGAAGGAAGAGAAAGGTCTTCTATCACCGTTTTTGGTACCAAATTTCCGGATTCGGAAATTTTGAGTTCTTTTTCACATCCCATTAAAAGGATGCATGTGGCTGCTATCGCCAAGCTGAATACTTTGTTAGTCATAATAAACATTGTTTTAAATTTCCACAAAGTTGCGATGACTTTTAGCGGTAATCGCTCCAGTATGAAAGGTGGCACCAATTTTAAAAAGAAAT
>DAIQBE010000711.1:0-1886 GCA_036781325.1 Leadbetterella sp.
GGGCGTCTTTTTGTCTAGAAAGCATCGAAATGACCTTTAGATTGAACAAATATTGATTCATTAAACAATTCCTCTGTTTGCTGATTTTAAATTTTTTCTTGTTTATTTCTCGAAGTTTTTTTCCTAATATCAAAAAAAATTTTTGATGTTAACTTTTATGTCTTAAATTAAAACTTTCTTGTAATTTCTCAAAAAACTAAACTAAAATAAACCCTTAAAAAATGGAACAATTTGTAACTGGTATTAATGATATTATTTGGTCAAACGCTCTCATTGTACTTTGCTTAGGTACCGGAATATATTTTTCGATTGCTACTCGCTTTCTTCAAATACGTTATATTAAAGAAATGATAAATTTACTTTTTGGGGGTAAAAGTTCCGAAAAAGGAGTTTCTTCTTTTCAAGCCTTTGCAATCGCCATTTCAGGAAGAGTTGGAACGGGCAATATAGCAGGAGTGGCTACTGCCATAGCTATGGGTGGGCCAGGTGCTTTATTTTGGATGTGGGCCATAGCTTTTCTTGGAGCTTCATCTGCTTTTGTGGAAGCTACTTTGGGGCAGATTTATAAAGAAGTTAAAGATGGCCAATATCGAGGAGGGCCTGCATTTTATATTGAAAAAGGCTTAGGTCAAAAATGGTATGCTTTAACATTTGCTATAGCCACAATTTTGAGTTGTGCATTATTTATGCCAGGCGTACAGAGCAACAGCATAGCAATTGGAGTAAAAAATGCTTTTAATGTCCCCGTGGAATATACAGGAATAGTTGTTTCGATTTTGTTGGCCTTAATTATTTTTGGTGGAGTAAAACGCATAGGAAAAGTTGCAGAAATTGTAGTGCCTTTTATGGCAGGCGGATACATTTTGATGGCTTTGATTATTATATTTATGAATTTCGCCAAAATTCCGGAAACTTTTGCTTTGATCTTTAAATCGGCTTTCGCTTTAGAACCGACTTTTGCTGGAATTTTCGGTATGGCTGTGGCCTGGGGAGTAAAAAGAGGTATTTATTCCAATGAAGCAGGACAAGGAACTGCCCCTCATCCAGCTGCTGCAGCTGAAACTAGCCATCCGGCAAAACAAGGCTTGGTACAAGCCTTCTCGGTGTATGTAGATACACTTTTTGTATGTACGGCTACTGGTTTAATGATATTATTTACTGGAAAATATAATGTAAATAATCCTTCTGGGGGCTTTCTTGTAGAAAATGTACCAGGTATGGCAATAGGCTCAGAGTTTACTCAAAATGCTGTTAATACCGTATTCCCTTCCCTCGGAGCGGGCTTTGTTTCTATAGCACTTTTCTTTTTCGCATTCACTACCATTATGGCTTATTATTACATTGCAGAAACAAATGTGAGTTATTTGCTGGACAAAGGGGGGAAAAAATGGATGATTCAAGCGCTAAGAGTATTGATAATTGGGTCAACCTTTTATGGATCCATAAAAACTGCTGCCTTAGCTTGGACTTTTGGAGACATCGGAGTTGGTTTAATGGCATGGCTAAACATTATTGCAATAATATTATTACGCAAAAAAGCTTTTATTGCCTTTAAAGATTACGAACAACAACTAAAAGCAGGAAAAGACCCTGTTTTTATTGCCAAAAATCTAGGAATAGAAGATACCGATGAATGGAAATAAAAGTTTTAAATTGAAGAAAATTACCCATCTTCTCTCTAAAAAATTTGGGTGATTTTTTTATACGATTTAATAAGGGGGGACTAACTTTTATTCCTTGTAAAAAAAGATTATTTAAAAAAATATTTTTAGGTATTCTCCTTCGATTCTCAACTGCAAGATTCTTTTATTTTTTGACGTTTTTTTTAAATAGACAATCCTTATTTAATAACTGATAGAAATTAAATAGTTGTTAACAGACTCTTT
>DAIQBE010000712.1:0-1862 GCA_036781325.1 Leadbetterella sp.
TCATTAACAAACCTGCATTTGTTCCATCTTTAGATGAACGTACAGCTGATAAATCCTTAAGCATCTTAAGGTTAGCAAGAGAAAAATACCGAGATATTCAGCTTTGTCATCGCTTAGACAAAGAAACTTCGGGTGCATTGGTTTTAGCCAAAAATCCGGATGCTTATAGAAATTTAGCTATGCAGTTTGAGCATCGAGAAGTGCAAAAAGAATATCATGCTGTGGTAAATGGAGTTCATGATTTCGATAGCATTTCTGTTTTTTTACCAATTGCCCCCCTTAAAGATGGTACGGCGGTCCGAATAGATAAACTTAAAGGTAAAATTGCAGAGACCATATTTTTTACGATTCAAAAATTTTCCCGTCACACTTTAGTGAGATGTATTCCTATTACAGGCAGAATGCATCAAATAAGAGTTCATTTGCAGTGTCTGAAAGCCCCAATTGTTTGTGATACCACTTATGGTGGCGATTTGATTTTTCTTTCTCAAATAAAGAGAAAATTTAATTTAAAAACGGACACAGAAGAGCTACCATTAATAAAAAGAGTGGCTTTGCATGCACATACCATAAAATTTAAGGATTTAGACGGAGAAATATTGGAGATAACTGCACCATATGCTCATGATATGCAAGTGCTGATTAATCAACTTATGAAATCTTTAAAATAGCCTTTTGTAGAAATTAATTTTTTAAATGTCATTTTTTTATCTCTTTGATGGTTAAATGATCGGAGTCACCTAAAAAAAAGCCCCAAGCCTTTAAGCTTTCTGAGGAGTCAAAAATAACTTTTAAAATTGCTGTAAGTGGCAACGCCAGAACTAAACCAGAGAAACCCCATAAAGTACTGAAAAGTAAAAGAGAGAATATAGCAGCTAATGAATTCACGCTAACTTTAGAACCCACGATATAGGGTGTGATAAAATTACCCTCCAGAAATTGAATAACGAAAAAAGAAATGGCCACTCCAATTGGATACCAATAAGAGTCTTTGGTTATCAAAGCAACAAAAATGGGTAAAGCAGAGCCAATGGCAATTCCAACATAGGGTATTATCACTAAGAAAGAAGCAAAAAAACCAAAAAATATTGCTTGCTCAATTCCTAAAAGCATTAAACAACCAGTATTTAAAATGCCAACAATTAATATCACTAACAATAAGCCAATAATATAATTTTTAACAACCTCGTTAATTTTTATTATTACACTATCTATTTTATATCTCGACGAACTTTGAAATAGTTTAAATAAAAAAGTTTTTAAGAAATCTCTGTAAAACAAGAAAAGAAATACATAAAGAGGGAAAAGAGAAAAATTCATCAAAAAACTAGAAGTAGAACTTAATGTGCTAGATAAAACCGTTGGAAGTTTTTTTAGAATTTCAGTTAAATATTTTTGACCTTCCTCTAGTATTTGAGTTTGGTTTAAATGAAAATTATTTTTAAATAATTTTTCTAAAGATTCAGTTGCAAAAGCACCTTTTTCTATTAGGGTAGGAAACAAACTTTCTAATTGAATGATCTGGGTATAGGAAAAATAAAATAACAAAATTAAAAGTCCTATGGCAATTACTAAGGAAATAATAATTGCTATAATTCTCGGTGTACCGATATTCTCTAGTTTTTTACAAATAGGAAAAAGTAAAAAAGATATAAGTCCCGCAAAAATAAAAGGAATAAGGATATCCTTTAATACGGATAAAACAAACACAATAATTACCAAAATGACTAAAGAATAGGCCAAATTTTGATTATAGGGTATGTCTTTTTGTAGCCTTTTCATTCTTTTTCGGCCAATTTTTTCTTGTAAATTCTGTTGGAAACTATGATGCTAATTTCATATAAAACATACAAAGGAATCGC
>DAIQBE010000713.1:0-1857 GCA_036781325.1 Leadbetterella sp.
CGAATGCCACTGATTTTTTAATTGATACCCAAAATTTAAATAATTTTATTACAAAAAACACGGTAGGGATTTTAGCAGTGAATCTTTATGGAAAAATGTGTGATTTTGAAACATTAAATTCAATTTGTAAAAATAATAATTTAAAGTTAATTGTAGATGCGGCACAAAGCCATGGTGCAATTTATAAAAAATCAAAGTCTTGTTTAGGTGCCCATGCCACAGCCTATAGCTTTTATCCTTCTAAAAATCTCGGTGCGTTTGCCGATGCAGGTGCTGTAGTAACTAACGATTTAAAATTAGCT
Source organism: Leadbetterella sp. (assembly GCA_036781325.1). Lineage (GTDB taxonomy): Bacteria > Bacteroidota > Bacteroidia > Cytophagales > Spirosomataceae > Leadbetterella. The sequence goes on from DAIQBE010000713.1 coordinate 303, forward strand.
CAAAAATTAAATTGTCTCAGAAACTATGGTTCAAAAATTAAATATAATTTCGAATTAGAAGGCATAAATAGCAGATTAAGTGAACTTCAAGCTGGTTTTTTGAATATTAAATTGAACTATCTTGAGGATGAAATCACAAAAAGAAGGGCCATTGCTGCTAAGTATCTAAATGAAATAAAAAATAATGACCTAATATTACCTCCAAATTCTAGTATTTTTGAAGACTCCTGGCACCTTTTTGTGGTACGAAGTTTGAATAGAGAAAAGTTATTGACTCATTTAACGAAATATTCGATTGGGTATGATATTCATTATCCAATACCTCCCCATAAACAAAAAGCAATGAAAGCATACAATAAACTTTCTTTACCAATTACTGAAAAAATTCATCAGCAAGTAGTAAGTTTACCTATGAATTCAAATCTTTCAAATGAAGAAGTAAATTATATTATCGATGTTTTAAACAAATTTCGATTATGAAAGAATTATCCATTATTATCCCTTTGTATAATGGTTCTAAAACAATAGAAAGATTAATTGAAGTTATTGAAATAGAACTTTCAAAAGTCAATTTTGAAATCATTTTGGTTAATGACGGAAGCATTGATAATTCATTTGAAATTGGAAATAAGATTGCCGAAACAAAAAAAGACGTTAAATTCATTAATCTTAGAAAGAATTTTGGCGAATTTAATGCGGTGATGTGCGGTCTAAATTTCATAAATGGCAATTACGCAGTTCTTATTGATGACGATTTCCAAAACCCACCTTCAGAAATACTTAAGCTATATAACAAAGCTAAGGAAGGCAATTATGATGTAGTTTATAGTTATTATAATTCTAAAAAACATCATTGGTTTAGAAATTTAGGAAGTAAAATAGTAAATACTTTCACCACCTATTTACTTAAGAAACCAAAAAATTTGTATTTAAGCAGCTTCAAAATATTAAATAAAGAACTTGTAGATGAAATTGTAAAATTTAAAGGCCCAAACCCTTATATTGATGGATTGATTTTTCAAATTACAAATAATGTTTCTTCCATTGAAGTTTTTCATGCCCAAAGACAAAATGGGGATTCAAGTTATTCCACAAGAAAATTGATTTCATTGTTTTTAACCATTATTTTTGGCTATTCACTTGTTCCACTTCGTTTAACATTTTTAGCGGGATTTATTTCAATTACTTTTTCCTTAGTTTACATGTTATTGTATGCACTAGATATTATTCCAGAATGGGGATCTCCAATTGTAATTTTTATGTGTGGTTGTATTTTGTGTTCTATAGCTTTGATTGGAGAATATATTGGCAATGCTTTTCTGCAATTAAATGGAAAACCTCAATATATTATCAAATCTATTAATCAAAAAAAATAATAAGCAGCATACGATTAATTCTAAATTAAAGAATGTCGTATTCTTTCAATTGCGATTTTTAGGTTTTCCCGAGTAGTTGCAAAATTCAACCTAAAAAAGCCCTCTCCCCCAAAAATAGATGCATCTTGTACGCCAACCCCATTTATTTCCAATACTTCCACCAAGTTTTTAACTCCCGT
>DAIQBE010000714.1:0-1855 GCA_036781325.1 Leadbetterella sp.
AGGAACCTATAATAAAATTCCTTTTGTAACTAAAATAAATCCGGATTTAAAAGGCTATGCCACTCAAAAAGCCATCGATGGTTTATTTATTTTAGTAGCGGAAGAAGAGGCAAAAATAAGAGAAAACCCTTTGGCCAGGACTACTCAACTATTGAAAAGAGTGTTTTCCAATATTTAATTTGATTATTTTCATGGTCTTTGGATTTTGTATATCTAATTTTGCAAAAAAAATCAAGAAATTTAATGAATAAATCAGAAATACATTTCACCATAGAATTAGACGAAAGCCGTGTACCAGAAAAAATATTTTGGGATGCTACCGAAAATCCAAATGAAGGCATTAATGAGACTAAAGCCATTTCTATAAGTGTTTGGGATCATTATCATAGAGGATTATTGGGTATTAATCTTTGGACCAAGGATATGCCAGTGGATGAAATGAATCATTTTGCCATCGATGTGGTTGGAAATTTGTCCCAAATGATGAAAGATTCTACCAATGATCCAAAGCTTATTCAGATTTTAGAAGACGCTGGAAAACAAATGACCAAGCATCTGAATGAACAAGCAAAATTAGAAGCTAAAGAAAAGTAAAACTTTTTCAACAAGAATTTTAAAGGTCTCAATTTTTGAGGCTTTTTTTTGTGGAAGATTTTTTTAGTAAGGATAAGAAGTTTTGGTCCAGATAAGGGTAATTCAAAATAATTTAGATTTAAAATTTCAAAACTAATAATTGTCGTACTTTCCCTATTTAATTATTTTTAACAAATAATTTATTCCCTCAAAATTAAGTTTTAGCATATAAACGGAAGCGCTTAAATTATTCCATTTATTTCTTAAATCTCTTAATTCTAATGGTTTGCCAAATACATTTTGTCCGGATATGCCTAAAACTTCGAGCATTTGGTTTTCTGGTAAAATGGTATTATTAATTTTTAGTACTATTTTTTTGCCGTCATCGGCTGGAACGGGATAAACTACACTATTAAACATTTCCTTTTCAGTACTTAAAACTAAAGTTTTTACATATGCATCTGCCAATTTTATGGCAGCTTCTACGCTCGGAATACCATAACCTAATCTATTATCAGGAACTTTAAATTGACTCCCGGACTGAATGATAATTTCTCTTAATTTCATTGCTGATACATTGGGATAGGCTTGCTTAAAGGATGCCATTAAACCGGCAATTAAAGGAGAAGAAAAAGAAGTACCATTGGAAGTTGCAATGGTGTTAGAAGAAGTAGCTAATGTAGTAGCAGTGCCTCTAGCCACGAGTTCAGGTTTAATGGAGTTTTTGGCGTTAGGACCTAAGGAGCTAAAGCCAGACAAAACACCATTTGCATCTATCGCCCCAACCGTTATAACCGAATCTGCGTCGGCTGGGGTAGAAATGTATTTCCAAGCCGTATTTCCTTCATTTCCAGCCGAGACAACCACAATCATTCCTGTGGCCACAGCCCAATCTGCGGCTTTGGCAGAAATTGTTTTATCTCCATTTAAATCTTCATACTTATAATTATGTGCCGGATTGTCAAAAGTATTATATCCTAAAGATGAATTAATGACATCTACACCCAAGCTATCAGCAAATTCTGCTGCCAAGAGCCAGTTAATTTCCTCTAGTTTAGTTTCAGAACTTACATCTTCCGTTCTAAAAAGTGCAACAGAAGCATCAGGAGCTGTGCCAATTAACTTTCCTGCTGATTTTCCTACTATACAACTTAAAACAGAAGTACCATGATTATGGTCATCAAAAACGTTAGTATTGTTGGCCACAAAATCGTATTGGGCAATTACTCGTTTTTCATCAAAAAGAGGTTTGAAAACCTCTAAAGTATTGGCATTTAAAAAG
>DAIQBE010000715.1:0-1850 GCA_036781325.1 Leadbetterella sp.
TCAGTTTTAAAGGGAATATATTCTTTAGTACTAACAGAAGAAATGGCTAAGAAATATTTTGGGAAAGAGCCTGCTTTAGGAAAAACTTTAGAAATACAAATGAATGAAAAATTTGTACCATTTACGGTAACAGGAATTGCAAAAAAATCGCCCGAAAACTCCAGTATTCAATTTCAGATGCTTACCTCGTTTAATTATGAAATTGAAAAAAATAGTGACAATAACTGGATGTGGCTTTCTTATCCTACCTATCTGGTTTTGAATCCTAAAGCCGATATAAAAACAGTGGAATCCAAAATGAATAGGGTGTATAATTCGAATGCCCAAAAGCAAATAGAAGACGAAAAAAAACAGGGCCTCGATGGTACTTTTGTTTATGGACTTCAATTGTTCGAAAACATACACTTAGATACAAACTTGAGGGAGGTATCTCAAGCAGGCACTCCTTTGTATTCGTATATTTTATCGGGTATTGCATTGTTTATTTTGTTGATAGCCAGCATCAATTTTATGAATCTTACCATTGCTCAATCGCTTAAAAGGGGTAAAGAAATTGGAATAAGAAAAGTAGTAGGAGGCAATAGAAGAAATCTTATGATTCAATTTTTTGGAGAGTCATTTTTGATATGTTTTATAGCCTTTGTATTGGCTCTAATTTTAGCTCAATTAGCCTTGCCATATTTTAATGAACTGTCTAACAAACGTCTAAGTTTGTCCTATTTGTTTGATTATTATTTAATTACAGGCTACGTTTTGTTGTTTATTTTTACTGTCTTTTCTGTTGGTTTTTACCCTTCTTTAGTTTTATCAAATTTTGATCCTCTTAAAACTTTGTTTAACCGATTTTCTCTATCAGGCAAAAATGTATTCTCAAAAGCGCTTGTTGTCTTGCAATTTACATTAGCCGCGTTTATGCTTATTTCTACCTTCTTTATTTACAAGCAATTTAATTTTATGACTCACAAAGATTTGGGGTATAATGATAAAAATTTACTAGTGGTAGATATTGGATATGAAAATGCAAAACAGTTTGAAATATTTAAAAATGAATTCTCGAAAATATCAGGAATTCAATCTATAGCAATTCGGCAACAAGGGAACTGGGGAACAGCCGCTAAGTCTAATGGCATAGATTTAAGTGTGGAGTTTGACCATATTGACGAGTACTATTTACCGACCTTAGAAATAAAATTAGCTGCCGGTCGAAATTTTTCAAAGGCTTATCCATCAGATTTTAAAAATGCAGCCCTAGTAAATGAAACTTTTGTAAAAAGTGCTGGATGGAAAGATAGTGGAGTGGGTAAAACCATTGATTTTTTAAATGGTAAAAACAATAAAATAGAAATAATAGGGGTGGTAAAAGACTTTCATTATGGCACAGTGAAAGAAAAAATTTCACCCCAAGTATTTACTGCAAATCCAGATATGCCTTACAGTAGGTTTTTAATGAAAATAGACCCAAACAACATTCCAAAAATAATTGATAATGTTGAGGCAGCCTATAGAAAATTAATGCCTTTTAGGCCATTTTCATATGATTTTATGGAAGATTTAAACGCAAAAAACTATGAAAATGAAGAGAAATGGAAACAAATAATAACCTTTGGCTCTATCCTAATGATTTTTATTTCTTGCATTGGTTTGTTTGGACTTACTCTTCTTTCAATTCAGCAACGCACCAAAGAGATTGGCGTAAGAAAAGTTCTTGGAGCTAGTATCTTTCAAATATCAAGTTTGTTGTCTAAAAACTTCGTGGTTTTAGTCCTTATTTCTTTACTTTTTGCAATACCAATTGCCTGGTTTTCTGTCACAAAATGGTTAGAAAGCTTTGCTTATAAAACAGAAGTTAC
>DAIQBE010000716.1:0-1844 GCA_036781325.1 Leadbetterella sp.
TAATATTCAACATTTTCGCAAACACCTATCTCGGCTCTAAAAACAGCTCCATTTTCCGTTGTGAAACCAGGCAAAAATTCGATAGCTTTGGTTGCTGTTAATGAAGTATTTGATTCCGATTTATTACTATTTTTTACTATTATTACTCCTTGAGATTGATATTTTTCAACTGAATAGGTAGTTGAAATAATTTCTTTGTTTGATTCGCATGAGGAGGTTTTTTGAAATGCTATTTGATTAAATTTGTAATCAAATGGCTGAAAAACTTGGTTATTTCCAATAATTGAAAACGTAAGTGCATTAATATCCGTTTTTATTAAACTCAAACCGTCGGCACCTTTAAGATTATTAAGGTTAATCGAATAAATTTTTGCTTCCTTAGAAAGATTTATCTTGATCCTAGATTGATAATTCCATTCGTTTATTCCATTTCTGCTTATAACGATTTCGATTTCACCTATACCAGAAGCAGTAAATGACAAATAGTTGAATTCGTTTAAATCAACTGGATTTAAACCCAATCTTAATGGACGATGTACAGAATAATAGTTTTTAACTTTGCCTTTAGCTTCAAAACCTCTTTCCACACAATATTTTTCACTTGAGGAGATTAAACCATCTTGGGGAGCTATCTTCAATGAGACTTCTTTTACGTTTTGATTTTCATAATTAGCTACCCATGCTCCATCCGCTAAATATATATTATCCTGCAATTGATGCCCGTCTAATCTAATTACCAAACCAGCGTCAAATACACCTTTGGTAGAAAGTTCAATTTTCTGCGTTCTCTGACCATTCAAAAATATTTGCTCACTAAAATTGTTTGCACTTCTATTTTCTGATGCTCTATATGTGCCATCAATATTAAGAATTCCGGTAGTTTTAGTAGAATTAAGTATATCCATTTTGAATTTTCCTTGTGAATAACTGCCAGATTTCATCAAAATTGATGGAAAAGGAGAATAATTGAAATTAGGTAAAACAACCCGACTTTGTTCTAATCTTTTTAGAACTTCTTCCGCAAGAAAGAAAACGTCGGCAGGTTTATTACCCCAAAGTTGAAAATTTAAATACATATTTTCTTTGGGGAAATTTTCTATATTCCAATGGCAATTATACTCGTAAGTACTATCAGAAATGTTTCTCATCGAAAAACTAATTGCATACTCAATGATATTATTCTTTTTTAAAGCAATTAAATTAGCTGGATATTTTCCTAAAATGTTTACCAACTTCACATTTTCAAGATTTGAACCACCTACTCTATCACAAATGCTTTTGGTGTGATTATATACTTCTGTAAGAGTTTTTGTAGCCAACATTACAGCGGTTCTATCAGTGGATTTAAAATAATCAGCAGACAGTACATCTACAGCATTGGTTATCTCTAAGAGGTCTAAAGGAGATGACAAATAAGCAATAGAGCTGTCATTTCCAATAATTGGGAAAAAACCATCTAATGACTGACCGTTTATTGCACTTGGGAAGTTTTGTATGGAAAATAGATTTTTGTAGGAATAGATTGCCTTAGAATTTGTGTTCGTATTAGTAAGGTCCTTTTTAATATTTCTTAAAGCTATTTTTTCAGCCAAAGATCCATTACTTTCTAGTCCCCCGTCATTTCCAGAGCTTACCTCTGTCCCAACCTCGGCAGTTTCATTGATATTATTTAATGCAATGGCACTATTTGGCGTAGCAGTAACATAGAATATGGCATCATTAAAATCATTGTCACATGAAGAATAGTCTCTTCTAATGTCCTCAAATCCAAGTACAATTCTATTGGAGGGTACATCATATAATAAAACATTATGAAATTTTTGTGAGTCTATTTCTTCTGGATT
>DAIQBE010000717.1:0-1815 GCA_036781325.1 Leadbetterella sp.
ATTTAGTAAATACAGCTAGTTGCTGTATACCTACGTAAACTCTTGCTGATTTGAATATTTTATTGGCTTTAGGAATAGTATAGCCTAATGTTACATTTTTAATAGTAAAAAAAGAAGCGTCTGCAATAAACCTACTGTTCATCCAGTCTCTTTCTATTCCTGTTACGTTGCCACCACCCACTGTAGTTCCATACATTCCTTTTCCAGGATTTGCCTCTGAGCGGAATCTGTCTTTCACACCACTTACCATATTAAAAACCCCATCCAAATTTGCAGTTGAATAAATATGACGAACCAAGAGCTGGTTTCCTTGTGAACCTGAACCGACTATATTTGCATCCCAATTTCCGAATGAGAAGTTATTGACAATACCATAAGTAAAAGTAGGAAAAGGATTTCCCATAATTACTCTATCATCAAAATCTCCGCCATTGGTAATAATTCCATCTCCATTTTGATCGGTAAGTTTAATACTTCCTATCGTTGACCTTCCTGGTACCTGTGGATTATTCTTCAAGTCTTCCGCGTTTTGATACATTCCTTGCGAAATATGTCCATAAAACTGACCAAATGGCTTACCTACTTGGGTAATATGAAAAGTGCCATAAACACGGTCAATGCCTTCTGCAAGGGCAATTACCCGATTTCTGTTGAAAGAGATGTTGGCATTTGTACTCCATTTAAATTTACCCGTAGTATTCTTGGTATTCAAGGCAAATTCATGCCCCCAAAATTTAATTTCTCCAATATTATCATTAAAATTGCCAAATCCAGATTCTTGAGCAATCTGAACACTGTAAAGTAAATTCGTAGTATTTTTCACATAATAATCATAAACAAAGGTAATCCTGTCATTGATAAGGCCTAAATCTAGACCGGTATCAAACTGCTTGGTGGTTTCCCAACCCAAATTACTATTAGCTAAGGATGTGATAACCGCACCAGGAGCCACTGTATTTCCAAATACTCCGTTTACAGTATTATTTACTAAAGCATAAGAAGGATAATTTCCAATGTTATTGTTTCCTATAACACCATAACTGGCTCTTAATTTAGCAAAAGAAATGGTAGGGACTTCTTTTAAGAAACTTTCATCAGAAAGCACCCAACCTGCTGAAACCGAAGGGAATGTTCCCCAACGATTATCTGCTCCGAATCGAGATGATCCATCGGTTCTAATAGCAGCAGTGAACAAATATTTTCCTTTAAAATTATACGTTAAACGAGATAGTACAGAAGTTAAATTCCATTCTTGTACTCCCGAATTAGTTCCTCCTCTGGCAATATTTATTGCACCTTGAATAGTAGGTAGCCTATCATCTGCATAGGTATCTGCTTGTATTCTCGAACTTTCTTGATAAAATCTTTGATTCGATAAACCACCTAAAAGTTCAAAATTATGATTGTTCCAGCTTTTTGTGTAGGTAGCTAGATTTTCATTTAACCAAGAAAAATTTTCTATGTTTTCTCTAATTGAAACCGCCGTGGTTGGAATAGGCACATTGATTGCACTTGTGGCGGTAGAGGGGTTAAAAAAGAAAAACTTAGATCTAAAAAGTTCCACGTTAAAAGTAGATTTTAGTACCAAGCCTTTTATTGGTTCATAAGCTATATATGCATTTGAAATCAAATTTGTATTTGTTGTTTCATTTATTAACTCATCAGCAGCCCTTACCCAATTGGCGTATGCAAAGATGTTTCCGGTACTTGCTGGAAATCTATTAAACAAGGTTAAATCACCATTGGCATCACGAATGGGCATTACTGGCCAAGTGTGAAGAGCATTAAATAATATTCCAGTTCCTCTGTCTCCGT
>DAIQBE010000718.1:0-1803 GCA_036781325.1 Leadbetterella sp.
TAAATTAGACAATGCCACTTGCGCCAATGCCACATTTCCATACGAATAATCAACAGCTTTTTGCATTGCATCCCTTGCTTTTTCTATTTCGCCCTCATAATGATACATTTTTGATAACCGGAAGAAATAGGCATATTCATATTTCTTTTTTAATCTTTTAAGAAGAGTTTTTGCAGTAGCTATATTTCCAAGTTCAAATGCAGTATCGAATAATTGCAGTTCACTAGCATACCTATTTTCTCCTATTTCAAAAGCTGTTTGGCAATACGTATCGGCTTCTTTAAATCTATGACGTAAACTTGAAAAAGTGGCAAGATTTCTATTTATTCCCGCTTCTTTTCCATTGTTTTGAAGATGTATAGCTTCTATAATTGTGTTTGCTTTTATCAAATCATCAATATTTCCATAAAGATGAAATCTATCGGCTAAGGTATTTGCATATCTTATAGCATTAGATTCTCTGCTAGGATCTAACTCCATTCTTTTGCCCCAAAATTCTAAATCTTTTTGATTAATAATCTCCAGGGGAGAGGGTGAGTTTAAAGCAATAATACCAAGTATTTCCTTTTCGGAAACCAAAGAATCGGGCTTGCAAGAAAATATTGAAATACAAATTAGAGGAATAAGGAATGTAAGATTTTTCATGTTTTTAAAAATAGAAAAAATTAAAGAGAGAAAACAATTTTCTCTCTTTAATTAAAAATTTTCACCAAGGACTAGCCAAATAAGGAAAAGCACTTAATAATGGTTTATCATTTGCCGCCACATTATCACTTGTTAAACCTGGATTTGCTTTAAAATCTGCACCTCCGAAGATGAGTAACAATTCCACATCAATAACATCATCAGCTAAATTCCTTCCAGTCAATAAATTTGTTCCGTCATAAAAAGTAGTAGCTGGGGCCGTAGTAGATGCATTCAAAACATCTGTTGCCAATAATCCTGAAAATGTAGAATTATCTTGTCCTAAAGCATTTTTAACATATCCAAAAGCAGTAAGTTTTGCCATTATTTCAGATTTAAATGCCCCACTTTGTGCAGATGGTGCAGTTGTGTTAAATTTATCTTTATTCGCTGCTCCAATAAATACAGTATTTACAGCTGGACGGCCCATATGGTCAGCTTGTTCGTAAAAAGCCGTCACTTCTGGAGTTGAAACATCATCTTTATCGCATGATGTAAATCCTAGAGCACTCAAAATTATTAAAAGACTTGATTTTATTAAATTTTTCATTTTTCTGTTTTTGTTTATTTATGAAATCGAAAATTAGTATTTTTGTAGAGTATAAATTATATTTTATTACGAGTTGTTGCCCAAACACTTACCGCTCCTGAAGCACCAGCACCCAACATTGATTTTGGCAATTCAATAACTAAACTTAAAACGTTTGTTCCAGCAAAAGTATCTTTACCAGGCTTCGAAAATGCTGTAGCAGTACCTGCTATCACCTTTTTATATGCATCTAAATCAAAAAAGAAAGGATCATCTCTTGTGCCGGCAAAAACTGAAATTCCATTTTGCGTTGCAACCATAGGAGATGAACCATAAGCCGTGATATCCACCGAGGCAATCAAAGTTCCTTCAATTTTGCTTTTAGTTCCTGTTGTTGAAGGTTTTACTGGTCCGTAAACATTCATCTTTTTTGTGGTTGCATCATATTTTGCTTGAACCACCAAGTCTTCTACATTGTCTCCAGTATTGTCAATACTGAATTGAATTAAGGTATTCTCACTAAATTTTGCAGACCCACTTTGGCCTGGACTTAACAATCCTTGGGTGTTGGCAACTAAAACCATGTTGCT
>DAIQBE010000719.1:0-1777 GCA_036781325.1 Leadbetterella sp.
TAACTTTAAAAAAGGATTGGCTAACATTTGCAATTTTACTAAAATCAGAATTAGTATTGGAATGCCAAACCTCGGTAATATGATTTTTTTGACCCCCATTTGACCAAGTTAGATTTATTTGGTTATCGTTTAAGGCATTTACCCTAAATGTACTGGGCGTAAGTAAATTATATTCTAAAGATGGTGGGCCATTTTGAATTGGAAATTTGAAGAATGAAAATGCACTGTGATTCTTGCTGTTTTTCAAAAAAGGACCAAAAAATACTTGATTATTTGTCATTGTAGAGCTTAAATACGTTACATAATTGGAATTTTGTGGGGAATTGAATTTTAATATGACTTCATTCCCATTTGCGATTGTGCTGACTGTAGGGGAATTTTGAGGGGAATAAATACTCGAAGAAAGATTTTCACTTAAAAAAAATGAACCATTTAATGCATGGTTTTCTTGAGGAACTACCAGGTTTTGATCGGGTTGAAATCTCAACACAAGGGTGTCTTTTGTTGGTTTATAATAGGCATACTGAATATTCGGTGGCTCTATTTCTTGCGTATTAGTTTCGCCATAAAAATCTCTTAACATTAAGTTGGATATACCATTTGCGATATTTATGTAACTTCCGTATCCATAATGTATACCGTCATAAATATTTTGTCCAATTGCAGTGTATGTTTCTACATCGTTTGGGAAAATAATTTTAGTTTTTCTTTGAAAATCTCTCAAAAAACCCGCTTGTTCTATCACAACACTATTAGTCATAACATTTATTTGAACCTCATATAGTTTTTTTAGGTTTGGTAAATCTTGCTTTAATTTGTTAAATAATATGGTCCAATTGGCAGGATAGGTCAAACAATTGTCGTCGGCAGTGTTAGCTTCTGCTTCCCCTTGAAAATAAACCATCATTTTTACGTGATTTATTAAGCCTCCATAAAACAATCTTGACAATAACCTGCCATAAGGAAAGGTTATATCCATTCTATTGCTTGGATTTTCTTGGGTAAGGGCTAAAACATTATTTCCTTCATTCGAGGCATTAATAATACAAATTGGGATTTTTGAATGTTCTACTATATTTAACATAAGATGATTACCAATACTACCTACCTGCGCATAGGGTTGTTTGCCTGGAAACCAAAGCAACTGATTAGGTTGAAATAGAGAATAAGAATAATTTCTTAAAAACTTGTCGGAATAGGTAGAATTGAAATAATCTACTCCCGAAGAAGCACTCATGTTAGATTGCCCATATAGCAATATGGCATCACCACATAATAGTTTATTTGCAGTTTTTAAAACAATCCAATTAGAATTAATTTTTGCAAGAAAATTAATCTTATATTCAGAAAGTTCTGCATATAGCTTAATGGGAATATTAAAGTTGATATTAGATCTAGTAATTTTATTAATTAATGAATCATTTCTATATAAATCAATTCTGATTGAATCACATTGGGTGTTTAAATAATCTCCATAAATTTCAATCACCCCAATATTAGTTTCATTTCTTGGAATCAATTGATAATCTAAAGGAAAATTAGATATATTCAATTGAGCGCTAAGCTTAAATGAAATTAAAAAAAACACAACTAAAAAACATCTCATATATTAAAATAAAACAGAATAAAGTCTTTCATCTTTTTTATGTATTTCCAAATTTAAAGCAAAAGAAATTGTTTTTTCGACTTTACGTTTTTTTAAAACTTGTTTTTTTTGTAATTTCCAAAAATAAATTATTGTTTTCCTTTAACTGAAAATGAGTTATTGTTTGATTCT
>DAIQBE010000720.1:0-1775 GCA_036781325.1 Leadbetterella sp.
TAAATCACGGGTAAGGTGGTATTCTGAATGATATTTTTAGCATATTCAAAAACACCTTCCTGAGGACATTCTGTAAGATACGGGGGAAAAAGCAATAAGGCATTTATGCCTGCTTTTTCTGCCATTTTTGCAAAAGAAATAGCCTCCTTTATGCTTCTGCCAACACTCGCTATAACTGGAACTCTGCCCGCAATTGTCTTCGCTGAAATAGTTACAATTTTTTCATATTCGTTTGCTGAAAGTGAAAAAAATTCCCCTGTGCCCCCTGCCACAAAAACGGATGAAACATGATGACTTACAAACCATTCGAGACGTGCAATGTAGGTTTCTTCGTTAAATTCTCCATTATGATCAAAATCTGTTACAGGAAAGGACAAGAGCCCATCTTCTAATGACGATTTTATTTTTGATAATTCCATATTATTTATCGTATTGAGGTTTTCTTAAATTAAATAAATTCATCCTTTTACCATCTCGTTGCTTTAAAAGTCCAATCCGGCTGAACTTTTTGCATTTCTATTTCATCGTTTCGTTTGGTAAGCCCACATGCCAGATAGTTTTGATGCAACTTTTCTAAGGCTTTTCTGTCTAACTCCACTCCCAATCCTGGACCATTGGGGACTTCAACTGAACCATTTTCGAACTTCATTCTGCCACCAACAATTATTTCATCCGACTGCCATGGATAATGGGTATCCAAAGCATACTTAAGATTGGGAATGGCTGCACCTAAATGTACCATGGCCGCTAAGGATATCCCCAAATGAGAATTTGAATGCATAGATAAATCCCTGCCAAATGTTTGGCAAATGCTAGCCAAATTCATGGACGCCTGCAGACCTCCCCAAAAATGATGGTCACTCAAAATGATATCTTCAGCACCTATCTGAATACTTTGGGGAATGTCTTCAAAAGAGGTAGTACACATGTTGGTGGCTAAAGGTGTTTTTAAAGCTTTTCTTACTTTAGCCATATTTTCTTGGCCTCTACAAGGATCTTCTAAATATTCGATAAGCCCTTCCATTTCTTTCCCATATTTTATGGAAGTTTCAACCGTCCAAAGCGCATTTGGATCAATTCTTATGGGAGTTTGAGAACCAAAAGCCTTACTTATGGCAATAACTGCATCCACTTCTTGACGGGGCTCAAATACTCCACCTTTTAGTTTAATCGACTGAAAACCAAACTCTTTACACATAGCTTTAGCTTGAGCCACAATCTCTTCCGGATTCAAGGCACTTGCTTGACGAGCGGCATCCCAGCCTTTTGCGTCTGGATTTGTTCCAAAGGCTAATTCTCCTCCTGCCCCGGCATATTTATAAAAAAGGTAAGCTGAAAAAGGCACACTATCGCGACGGCGTCCTCCTAACAAGTCAACTATGGGGCGGCTTATAATTTTACCAATAATGTCTAAACATGCCACTTCTACAGCACTAAAAATATGAACTAAAGTCCGCTGATCCCAGGGGGAATCTCCTCTTGCACCCGCTTTGTCAGTTCCAAAGTGAGCTAATAAAACATCTCGAATTTGATTGAGCTGAAAAGGGTCTTGTCCTATTATGAGCGGAATGCTCTTTTGCAAAGCTAAATCTATTGCGCTATTTCCTGGAATTTCACTTATACCAATAATGTTGTCGTCGGTTACCAATTCCACTACCGTCCGGAGCGCATAAGGAGCATGAAGCCCTGCAGCATTTAGTAGAGGAGGGTCTACAACTGCTATTGGTGTGATGCGAAATTCTTTAATTTTTGGACCTTTTTTATTAAACATTAGT
>DAIQBE010000721.1:0-1759 GCA_036781325.1 Leadbetterella sp.
CATACTGATAGTAGAAGTTCAGAAATTTACAATAACAGACTTTCTCAGCAAAGAGCAGAGTCTGCCATAAATTATTTAGCTATAAAAGGAATTAGTAAAGAAAGACTTTCGGCTAAAGGCTATGGTGAATCGGAATTGATTATTCCAAATGCAAAAAATGAGGTTGAGCATCAAGTAAATCGTAGGACTGAATTTAAAGTGACTGATTTTATAAAAGAAGAATTAAAATAAAACCTCGTTGTCTAAATTTTTATAAACTACCCAAAAATTATATGAAAAAATTTCTATTATTTTTATTATTTGTTTCTAACTTAGTTTTTTCTCAAAAAATGATAATTCCTTTATATGACGCAATAGTCCCAGGTTTAAAAAGTGGAGTAACAATTTCTGAAGCTAATGTATCAACACAAAATGATGGAATAATAAGAATTAGAAATATTGTAAATCCAACATTAACTGTTTTTACGCCCAAAAATAAAGTCAGTGATGCAGCTGTTGTTATCTGTCCGGGAGGAGGATATTTCATCTTGGCTTGGGATCACGAGGGAACAAAATTAGGCGAATGGTTTGCACAAAGAGGGGTGACTGCTTTTGTATTAAAATATAGACTTCCTCAAGCCGAACTATTCGAAAATTCAGAAATAAGGCCTTTGCAAGATGTTCAACAGGCTTTTAGGATAATTAGAAAAGATGCAGAAAAGTATAAGATTAATCCTAATAAAATTGGTGTGATGGGTTTTTCGGCAGGCGGTCATTTGGCGGCAACAGCTTCTACACATTTTTATTCTCAAGTTGGAGAGATTACTGATGAGAAAATTAGTGTTAGACCAGATTTCTCTATCTTGATTTATCCCGTTATTTCTTTTTCTGACAAATTTGGTCATACGGGTTCAAGAGATAATTTAATTGGAAAAAACCCTAGCATTGGGAAAATAGAACAATATTCAAATGAATTACACGTGAAATCTGATACTCCACCATCATTTTTAGTTCATGCTTTTGATGATTGGGTAAACATTGAAAATAGTATAAGTTATTATAAAGCTTTAAAAAAGAATAATGTTCCATCAGAATTGCATCTATTTGATAGTGGTGGTCATGGTTTTTCTTTAAAGAATACTACTAAAGGTCCAGTAGCAGATTGGCACAAAAGATTGGAAGAATGGATGAAGTGGAAAGGGTGGATGAATTAATATGTTGGTAAAACGCTTTTTATTAGTTGCACCATTTAATAAAAAATGGATATTTAATTTTTTTTTTCACAGTTAAGGCATTAATTTTAAAATATCAAATAAGAATAAAATCTATTATTATGAAAAAAGTATTATTTACACTAGGTTTAGGACTGCTAATTTTAGATGGTAATGCACAAGTAGTTAGCTCCACCAATATCTACATTTCAGAAGGTGCTTTGGTTAGTTTCGGAACAGATGTGGTAAACAACGGTGAACTTACCAACAAAGGCAAAATGCATTTAAAAGGTGATTTGAAAAACAATTCTAAATTGGTTTCAAAAGGACAAGTGGTAGTTGACGGTAATTCACCTCAGACTTTTGACGGAACTCAAGCTGTAGAATTTTCAAATGTTTCCATTAACAATGATGTGAATTTTCAAAATATTGTAAAGATTGATAATGAATTAGTCTTAAATAAAGGAATTGTAAATGCATTTTCTGCCATAGAAATGTTAGAGAATGCTACTCAATCAGGAGCTAGTGATTTTTCACATGTAACCGGTAAAATGAAAAAAGAAGGCAAT
>DAIQBE010000722.1:0-1759 GCA_036781325.1 Leadbetterella sp.
ATATTTAGGTGATTATACTAATAGATTTTATTTTGTCGGATGACAGTATAAAGTAATAATCCGTTTAAAGAAATAGTTATTCCTCTTTATTTGAAGATTCAATCAATAAACTACTTCCTCATAAGCCTCATATAAAACCTCCACCGGATGTTTGCTTTCTATGCTTGTTCCATCTTTTATTTGATGTCTACAACTTGTGCCTGAAGCTACTATGATTTCAGAATGATCAGCATTTCTTACTGTTGGAAACAAAACCAATTCTCCAACTTTCATTGACACTTCATAATGTTCTTTTTCATAACCAAATGAACCGGCCATGCCGCAGCATCCCGAATTTATAATCCTTACCTCATAGTTTTCAGGGAAAGCCAAGGCTTTTTTGGTTGGAGTAAGCGATGCCATGGCCTTTTGATGGCAATGCCCATGCAATCTAATGACTTGTTTCTGTTTCGAAAACTGCTCCTTTTTAATGTTTTTAAGATCAATCTCTCTGCAAAACCATTCTTCGAAAAGGAAACTATTAGCCGCGATATTTTTCGCATCTTCTTTTAATGCTTCTGGCACTAGCTCCAGATATTCATCTCTGAATGTTAGAATAGCGGAGGGCTCAATGCCAATAAGCGGACTTTCTTTATCGATGAAATTTTTAAAATAGCTTACGTTTTTGATGGCAATTTTCTGTGCTTCTCTTAGTAAGCCTTTCGAAAGATAGGTACGACCGCTAACCGAATTTTCTAGAATTTCAACTGTATAACCCAATTTTTGAATCAGTAGTATCATCTTTTTGCCAATCTCTGCATCGTTGTAATTGGTAAATTCATCACAAAAGACATAAACGTTCTTATTTGTTGGCGTTGGTTTGAAATCTTTTTTATACCAATTGTAGAGTGTTTTGGAAGAAAGGGTAGGCATCGTTCGCTCCGGATGAAAACCCACGCTACGATTCATTAATTTTCGTAAAAAGGAAGAATTAATAATAAAATTATAGGCCCAAGGTGCCACAGAGGCCAATTGCATAAGTTTTGAAAATTCACCTATCAACTTTGAACGAAACGGAGTGCCATGTTTATCGTAATAGCTTTGTAAAAACTCGCCTTTCATTTTTGCCACATCCACACTCGACGGGCATTCAGATTTACAGGCTTTGCAGGAAAGGCACAAATCCATGATCTCTTTTACTTCATGGTCTGAAACTTGGTTAAGGGCTTCATTTGTAAGGTACTGGCGTAATATGTTTGCCCTCGCTCTGGTGGTATCTCTTTCGCTTCTGGTGGCCATAAAACTCGGGCACATCGTGCCACCTGTCACTTCGGTTTTGCGGCAATCGCCCGAACCGCTGCATTTTTCTGTCAATCTCAAATAGCCACCTTGTGGGCTAAAATCATAAATTGTAGCAGCTGGCTTTGCAGTATTTACAAGCGTATACCTCAGAAACTTATCCATGGGTGGGGTATCTACTATTTTTCCTTTATTGAAAATGCCTTTTGGGTCAAAGATTGCTTTGGTCTCTTTAAAAAGGGCATAGTTTTTTTCGCCCATCATCATCGGAATAAACTCTCCTCGGAGCCTGCCGTCCCCATGTTCTCCCGAAAGCGAACCTCCAAATGATTTAACCAATGCGGCTGTCTCTGATAAAATACTTCGAAATTGTGTTAAACCTTCGGCTGTTTTCAGATTTATTATGGGTTCTACATGCAGTTCGCCTGCCCCTGCGTGAGCGTACATAGAGTAGTTAACGCCATGTTTTTTTAGAATATCC
>DAIQBE010000723.1:0-1756 GCA_036781325.1 Leadbetterella sp.
TATGGAAGAACCATGGACTTTGGTATGCGGCTTCACGTAATTGTTCGGGAAACTGAAGAAGAGGCTTTGTCCTATACAAAAACAATGATGTCAAAATTTGATGCTGAAACTGCTGAAATGTTAAAGCATCGTACCCAAGATTCTAAATCAGCGGGCGTTTTAAGACAAGATGAGTTTAGAAAAACTGCCGACAAAGATGATTTTATTGAACCCATGCTTTGGACCGGAATCGGTAGAGCCAGGTCTGGATGTGGAGCAGCTATCGTTGGAAATCCTACCCAAATCATTGAAAAAATAAACCGATATATGGACATGGGTGTGAGGGCATTTATACTTTCCGGATATCCTCTACTCGAAGAGTGTGAATATTTTGGGAAACTGGTATTGCCTCATCTAAAAACCGGAAAACTATCCGTAATTCAAGGCAGAACACCCCTTGAAGAGCCAGAAACTCCTTTGACCTTTGGAGGATTGGTTTGATTTTGAGATTTTCCCATGCTATACTATTGGAAATAGTTAAAAATTAGTGCATTAAATATCTAGATTGTTTTTTCAATTTTTAATTCTCTCGATTTTTTAATAGCAATATTTTCTGCAATTATAGATTAATTTAATCTTTCTATGGAATTAAATAATCTAATATTAGAAAACAATTAGAGTTTTTGAGACAAAACAAATTATTTAAGTAAATAGTATTTTTTTAATAATTTTTTTTAATATTTTTGCTTCTTATTTATTTATCACCTTAATTTTAAATGTAAATGAAAAGAATTTTTTACAAATTCAAATCGCTTCTTTTGATTGCTCTTCTCTTATCCGTTTCATGGATAACTAATGCACAGTCTAAAGTAAAAGGAAAAGTATCCGATGAAAAAGGCGAAGCTATAGTTGGTGCCAGTGTAGTCTTAAAAAGTACCACCCGTGGGGTAGTTACTGACGTAAACGGAGATTTTGTTTTTGATGGAACAGACAGTAAGTCTGTGTTAGTATTTTCTTATTTAGGTTTTGAGTCCCGAGAGGTTGCTGTAGGAAATAAAACTACGATTGATGTGGTTTTAAGTTCAAAAGCCAACGAATTGGAAAATCTAGTAGTAATTGGCTACGGTACCCAAAGAAAATCAGATTTAACGGGTTCAGTAAGCTCTATTAAAAGAGACCAGCTGTTAGAACGTCCAGCCGCATCATTAAACCAGGCACTTACTGGAAGAATGGCCGGTGTTCAAGTTAATAATAACTCAGGTCGCCCTGGCGGTAGAACTACGGTTCGAGTAAGAGGTTTTAGTTCTATTAACTCATCTAACAACCCTTTGTATGTGGTTGATGGCGTTATGTTACCTCAAAACAACCAAGCCCAATTTTCTAATGCAATTGACTACATTAACCCAAATGATATTGCATCTGTGGAGGTTTTAAAAGATGCATCTTCTACAGCTATTTATGGAGCTAGAGGTGCAAACGGCGTAATATTAATAACTACAAAAAAAGGGAAAGCTGGCGAAGGATCGGTTACCTATAATGTAGATTTTAGTGTAAATGCTCCAGGTCCACATGTTCCTCAGGTTTTAAATGCCAAAGAATATATGGCGGTAGAAGATTTAGCTTGGGCAAATATGGCAAAATATGACCCTGTGGGATGGAAAGATGGAAAATGGGCTTATTTGAACCCAAAGTTAAGAAGGACAGATCCTCGTGTTTTTGACGCTTCAGGAAATCCATTGTTTGATACCAATTGGTTTGATGAAGCCACCCAACAAAA
>DAIQBE010000724.1:0-1752 GCA_036781325.1 Leadbetterella sp.
CAAAAGTTCGTGTTGATTTGGTGCAAACAATTTTCCGTTTTGTTTGGCTCTTCTGAATTAAAAAGTAAATAATTAATAATGAATAAAATTCTGTTAACTTTTAGCCTAATTGGATTAGGTTTAGTTTCTTATGCCCAAAAATCGGAGAAAAGCTTCGATATCGCTCTAGCAGCAAAGAATTCAATATTTGCTCCCTCTTTATCTTTTGAAAAGAATTATGGTTTGGGAAGTAAAAAAAAGTTTTCAATTGGTTGGGGAGTTCGAGCTAATGCAGTCTCTGGCGGTACCGGAAATTATATTACTGCTCCAGCCTTGCTTACTTCTGGAAAGAGAAGTTTAGCTGCATTTTTTACGGAATATAAAAACGATAAACTAGATACCTTAGATTTGAAAAAAACTGGAATTATAGCTTTCAACTCTAAGATTGTACTCCAGTATAGATTTAAAAAATCAGATCTTGGTTTTAATATTGATGTTTTCGGAGTAACTTTTGGAGGCAGTCAGTCAGGTATCTTTAGAGCCTCTGAATCTAAATCATTGAATAACACAACACAAATAGCTAAGCCATCCCCTTTTAATCTATTGTTGATTTCAGATAGCGATAGAGGCTCTTTAAATTCAGAATTGTATTATAGATATTGGATTAAGAAAAATGCGGCCTTAAGACTTGGATTGAGTTTTCAATTTGTTGAGTATAAGGCCAATAAAGTTCTTACCTACGAAAACGATCGATACAGAATAAAACCATTAATGCCTTTTATAGCGTATAGCTTTAACCCTTTTAAATAAAAATGTATGCAAGGACAGCGTTTCCATATTAATATGCTTAGCCAAGTGGCTGATTTAGTTAAGAAGTTTAATTCAGAAGAATTCACAGAAAGCATTGGAGTATTAAACAATGCTACGATTGGACAGCACGTAAGACACATTGTGGAGTTTTATGTTTGCCTTTTTGAAGGCTCTGCAAGAGGACATGTCAATTATGAAGATAGGGAAAGGAATATGCTATTAGAAACTGTTCCCGATTTTGTTTTGGAAAAGATTCAAGAATATCAGGATATAATTGAGAATGAAAATTTAGAAAAACAAATTCAATTTAAACATTTGATAGGGGATTTGTTGTTTGAAATTCCTTCAAGTCTAGGCCGTGAGCTTATTTATTTGGCGGAACATAGTATACATCATTTTGCTTTAATTAAGATTGGTATGGCTCAAACATTTCCTGAAAAGAGTTTGCCTTTAAATTTTGGAGTCGCTGATTCCACAGTTCGTTATACTAGAAAACAGTTTCAATCCTAATTCGCCATGTGTCTACTTACCTTTGTTCCTATTGACGCCACTAAATTTTTGATCACTTCCAATAGAGATGAAAATATAAAAAGACCTAGGGCAATTCCACCAAAGAATTATAAATTTAATGGTTCGAAACTTATTTGTCCTATTGATCCTACATCTAATGGGACTTGGATAGCTACTAATTCTAAGTTTACACTTGTTATTTTAAATGGAGGTCATACCAAACATGCCTATTCGCCTCCCTATAGAAAGAGTAGAGGAAAAATAATTATTGATTTTTTGGAGTTTGATTCTATATCAAATTTCTATGATAATTACGATTTTTCTGGAATTGAACCTTTTACACTTCTTGAATTCAAACATGGAAGTAAACTGGAGATTTCGGAATTAAGATGGGACGAAAACGGAAAAAGTTTAGAAAGATTAGATCCAAGTCTTCCTGCTATTTGGTCTTCA
>DAIQBE010000725.1:0-1749 GCA_036781325.1 Leadbetterella sp.
AAGAAGTAGACCCAATAAAAACATTATTAACCATTTTGGTTTGATATAAATAATTCAGATAGAATGTATCTTGGAGATGATGGTGGTGTATATCGCTCTTGGGACGGTGGAAATGTCTGGGATATGGTAAAATGTATTCCTGTTTCTCAATTCTACCAAGTGGCTATTGATAACCAAACACCTTTTAAAGTGTATGGAGGTTTGCAGGATAACGGATCCTGGGTTGGCCCTTCTTCAAAACCAGGCGGAATTGAAAACAGAGACTGGATTTCGGTGGGTGCTGGAGATGGTTTCCGAACTTTCCCTCATCCCAAAGACCCAAATATTGTGTATTCTGAAATGCAAGGGGCAGAAAATATATGGCGAATAAATCTAGAAAAAAATTCAGCAAAAACTATTAAGCCTTTTCCTGAAGCCAACGATCCCAAATACCGTTTTAATTGGAATACACCTATTACAACTAGTCCAAATAAGCAAGATAGGCTATATTGCGGCAGCCAGTTTTTACATAAATCAGAAGATCGAGGTGAAACTTGGGTTAAAATTTCAGGTGATTTATCTACCAATGATTCGTTAAAACAACAACAAGAGAACTCGGGTGGTTTAAGTACAGACAATTCTGGAGCTGAAAATCACTGTACAATTTTTGCCATAAATGAATCGCCTTTAGATGAAAATGTGATTTGGGTCGGAACTGACGACGGCAACGTGCAAGTAACTTTTGATGGTGGAAAAAATTGGAGCAACGTTACTGCAAATATTCCAAATCTTCCCAAAAACACCTGGGCATACTACATAGAACCTAGCAATTTTGATAAAAATACCGCTTATGCCGTTTTTACAGGCTATACCCAAAATGACTTTAAACCCTATGTATATAAAACTACCGATGGCGGAAAATCTTGGAAATCAATTGTTTCCAATGATTTGAAGACTTTCGTTAGAAATATCAAAGAAGATTATAAAAATCCTGAATTATTGTATCTTGGTACAGAATCGGGGTTGTTTGTTACCATAGATGGGGGGCAGAATTGGTCTCAATTTAAAAATAATATGCCACCAGTGCCTGTGCACTGGATTGTCCTACATCCAACCGAAGATGCCTTGGTGATGGCCACTCACGGACGAGGTGTAATTATTGTCGATGACATCTCTCCTTTAAGACAACTTACTACCGAGGTAATAAATAAAGATTTTTCATTTTTTCAAACAAAACCTTTTAAATTAAGAGAGTCTGGTAGTTTTGGTGGCTATGCCCGAATGGGAGAGTTTGTGGGCGAAAATCCAAATACTGCTCCCAAATTGGTTTATTTCTTAAAAAGTCGCCATACATTTGGCAAAATGACGATAGAAATTTTTGATCAAAAGGGGACTAAAATTGCCGATCTGCCCGCTGCAAAATCAAAAGGAATAAATTTTGTGGAATGGAGTGCAACCTTAAAGCCCCCAAAAGTAGCAAAAGGAAAAACATTAATTAGTAGCGGATTTTCTGGGCCTACAGTATTACCTGGTACATATAAAGTAAAAGTGACAAAAGGAGCTAAAGAATACGAATCCAATTTAGAAATTATTGCTAATCCAAAATCTATTCATACCGATGAGGATCGTAAAGTGCAATTTGAAACCGCGATGAAGCTATTTGACATGAATGAACAGTTGGGGTATGTAGTTGACCAAATTGAACAAATTAAAGTAGGCTCTGAGGCTATTTTTCTTAAGTTGAATACGACCAAACTTAAAAAACAGTTC
>DAIQBE010000726.1:0-1745 GCA_036781325.1 Leadbetterella sp.
AAATTCTGTTGGAAACTATGATGCTAATTTCATATAAAACATACAAAGGAATCGCCACTAACACTTGACTTATCATATCGGGAGACGGTGTGATAATAGCCGCTACAATTAAAATAACAACAACGGAATGCTTACGGTACTCTTTCAGAAATGCTGGTGTAACAATTCCAATTTTTGTTAATACTAAAATAGCCATTGGGAGTTGGAAAGTCACTCCACATGCTAAAGTTAAGGTTGCCAATACTGAAATATAGGACTGAATATCGAATTGGTTTTCGATGCTAGGATCTATTTGAAAATTCACTAGAAAATTAATAGCGAATGGGGCAACCACATAATAACCAAATAGAGTTCCCATAAAAAATAGAGCAGTTACAAAAAACACGGATCCAGTTGCCGCTTTTTTCTCTGTAATTTTCAATCCTGGTTTGATAAATCTCCAAATTTCCCAAAATACATAAGGGAATGCTACTAAAAGACCAATAATGGCGGAAGAAGTTAAGGCCATCATAAACTGCCCAGCAACTTCCCTGCTCATCAAAGAAAAATTTAGTTTATCTACGCAGATACTACTAATTCCAGTGTAAGTTGCTAATTCACAAAGCTTTCTATAGGTCCAGAAGTCTGTTCTTGAGGGCCCTAAAATTATGTTATGGTATATTTCTGTCCTAAATATCCAGGCCGCAATCATAAAAACTAGAATAGCAGCTACAGATCTAATAATATGCCATCTCAGTTCTTCAAGATGCTCAATAAATGTCATTTCTTTTTCTTCCGCCACTTCTGGTTGGTCGTCGTAATCGTAATACGGAGCTTGGTCTAAAGGCATTCTTTTCTTTTTTTCAACGTTTCACAAATATAATCACAAAATGGTTGGTACTAAATAAAAATACCTTATAGTTATTAGCTATAAGGTATTAATTATTTTAAATTAACATTATTTAAAAAGTGGAAACCACTTCATCCATTCATTAACTTCATTTCTAACCGACAAAATCACATCCTCATTCGAATGATTCATCAAAACTTTGTCGACCAAGTCAACTATCCGAATAAAATCATTTTCAACTAAACCTCTGGTCGTCATTGCGGCTGTACCTACTCTTATTCCAGAAGTTGTCATAGCTGTAGCATCATCAAAAGGAACCATGTTTTTATTTACCGTAATATCAGCTTTAATTAAGGCGTTTTCAGCGAGTTTTCCGTTTAAGCCCTTTGGTCTTAGGTCAATTAATGCTAAATGATTATCAGTACCTCCAGAAATAACTTTATAGCCTTTATTCATAAATTCATGGGCCATTACTTTCGCATTTTTTTGTAATTGTAAGGCGTAATCACCAAATGAATCGGTCAAAGCCTCACCAAAAGCGATTGCTTTTGCAGCAATGATGTGCTCCAATGGTCCTCCTTGAGTTCCTGGAAATACTCCAGAATCTAACAAAGATGACATACTTCGAATTTTTCCTTTAGCTGTAGATGTTCCGAACGGGTTTTCGAAATCGTTTCTCATCATAATTACTCCACCACGAGTTCCTCTCAGAGTTTTATGTGTAGTGGTAGTTACGATATGACAATGGTCAAATGGATCGGCCAGTAGCCCTTTGGCAATTAAACCAGCAGGATGAGAGATATCAGCCAATAGTAACGCACCAATTTTATCTGCAATATGTCTAAGTCTTGCATAATCCCAGTCTCTTGAATAAGCGGAAGCACCACAAATGATTAGTTTAGGTTTTTCATTTAAT
>DAIQBE010000727.1:0-1731 GCA_036781325.1 Leadbetterella sp.
TTACAATTCCAGATTGTAAGGCTCCGGAGGTTTGCATTTTTGAATTCACTCCCAAAGAGTCCACGCTGATGGTTGAAAACACACTATTGCCCGGCTCGTGGGTATAAATCACATAGCCAGTGGCATCGGCATTTGGGGTTACCACCATTTGTTCAGTTACGGGATAATAAACAGGAATATTAGCCGCTACCACGGCCCCTTTTTTATCATTGTAACGTAGATCTAAAATAGAGTAAGACAATAACTTGGTAAGAGGGTCTACCGTAAATAAATAGTATTGATGAAAATTACATTCCACACAACTGGCTTTTGGCACCAGATACACGGCAGTAGATTGGTTTCCACCTAAGCCTAGAAAAGGCGTGCCGTCGATATTTAGTATTTCAGAGTCATCACTTCCCGCAAAAACTTTATTTCCATCTGAATAAAATGCAACGTTTCCTTTGGGGTCATATACTACCGAAGTGCCACCCTTAGTGTTTAAAGCATGTTTTTTACTGGAAATACTTCCATTAAAAACAATGTTAGTAAAGCCAAGCTCGGGTTTTAGCTGTCCTTCGCTATTCAAAGAATCCCGCTCTACGGGTTCGCCAGTAGGGTTAAATTCTAAAATACTTCCGTCCCCCAAATACCATTTTTCACTGCCTCCACCAGAAGGCGCATCTTGTAAACAAAATTTTACTTTAATAATGGCAGTTCTTGAGCAACCGGTCACTTTATCACTTACTTCGACAGAATAACAACCTGATGTGTCCACATCAATAGTCTTTGTAGTTTCACCTCCAGGAAACCAGAGATAATTATAATCGCCACCAGCCAATGTTAATTTGAAAGGATTTAAGGTGAGCGTTTTCCCATCACATACCGTTGTATCCGCCTTTATTTTCTTATTAAAAGTGGGCTGGTTGGGATAGGTACCCACGGTTACATTCTTACTTACTGTTTCTATTGTTCCGTTAGGTAAGGTTCTATTTAGTGTTATTATCGGATTTCCTGAATTTTTAAATACATAACTTGGATTTCTCGTGTTAGCCACTCCCCCATCGCCAAAATCCCATTGCCATGCGGTGGAGCTTAAATTAGTGTCAAAAAATTGAACATTCTCTTCACAAGCTTGTCCTTGGGTAGCACCTGGCATATTTCCGGGATTTGTACCAGGATTAGGCAAAGGTTCAGAAGCACACACTTTTGGACTTACATAAAATTGAGAAAAGGCATGGGAAGTCATCATAACCAAAATGGCTATTAGAAAACTCACCCTTATTGAACCTCTTTCTTTCATTTATAAAAATATACACTAATTCAAAACCTCAAATTAATAGTTTAGGTTACGAAAAAAACAATCTCATTTTCAAATATATAAAATTCGAGACCTTTAAAACCAAAAAGTATCTTATAATTTACGTTTGAGACTAAAATACCTATCAAAAAACGTACTAAAGGATGAAAAAATTTTAATAATTTTAATATTGGGCAAATTATTACTACTTTTAGATTCAAAAGCTTAAAAAAAGAGGGTTAAAAGCAATTTTAACCTACAATTCAGGTTATAAATACTTAAGCACTCCTATTAGGAAATAGCTTAAGATTAAATAAATAAGGTAATAAAGAATTTAGAGTGGAGAAAAATTCATTAATGGAATCTTTTAGAAAATAAATTGCTGATTTTTCCTTTGGTCACAAAAACGTCCGTTTGAAAATTTTTAAGCACTGTTAAATTACTAATAATTA
>DAIQBE010000728.1:0-1712 GCA_036781325.1 Leadbetterella sp.
TTTAAAAGAAATACCTTCTGCTTCCATTACCAATAAACGCCTATCAATAATATCTTTGTTTAATTTAAAATCTGGAATACCATATCGTATTAAACCTCCAATTTGGTCAGCTCTTTCAAAAACAGTAACAGTATGTCCTGCTTTATTCAATTGTGCCGCTGCGGCTAAACCAGCAGGCCCTGAACCTATGATTGCCACTTTAAAACCTGTTCTTTTTTTCGGAGGTTTTGGCTTTACCCACCCATTCTCAAATGCTTTTTCAGCGATTGATTTCTCAATATATTCAATTGCAACTGGTGGTTTGTTAATTCCCAAAACACAAGAAGACTCACAAGGTGCAGGACAAATTCTACCTGTAAACTCGGGAAAATTATTTGTTGAACTTAATAGCTCGAATGCAAATTGCCAGTTTTCTTCATAAACGGCATCATTAAATTCAGGAATGATATTTCCAAGCGGGCAGCCACTATGACAAAATGGTATACCACAGTCCATGCACCTAGAAGCTTGTTCTATAGTTTGTTTATCAGAGTAGTTTAATTCAACTTCGTTAAAATCTTTCTTTCTTTCATTTATATCTCTTTTTTGAGATGCTTTTCTTTCAAATTCTAAGAAACCAGTTGGTTTACCCATATTATTAATATTTCTAATTTTTCAAATTAAATTTTAAGCAGCTACGGTTTCTGTTAATTTTTTTAACAAAATTCGCTTGTAATCTACAGGAAAAACTTTTACGAATTTCTTAATTTCCTTTTCCCAATTTCCTAAAATATCCGCAGCTATTTCACTTTGTGTAACTTTTAAATGTTTAGTAATCATACTACGAAGTACATCCTCATCATCACGAGTTAACTCGTCTAAGCTAACCATTTCTTTATTACATTTCTCATTAAAATCGCCTAAATTATCAAAAATATAAGCATAACCTCCACTCATTCCAGCAGCAAAGTTTTTACCTATTTGGCCCAAAACAATTACTACCCCACCAGTCATATACTCACAGCCATGATCACCAATACCTTCTACCACAACACGTGCGCCGGAGTTTCTCACACAAAAACGTTCACCTGCCATTCCTTTTATAAAAGCATCTCCAGATGTTGCACCATAAAATGAAACGTTTCCTACAGCCATATTCACCTGCGCCTTAAAAGTGGCCTTTCTATCTGGATAAACTATAAGTTCGGCTCCACATAAACCCTTACCAAAATAATCATTTGCATCTCCTTCTAATTCAAATCGTATACCTTTTGTGGAAAACGCCCCAAAAGACTGCCCCGCAGTTCCTCTAAATTTATAGTTTATTGTTCCAGAAGGTAATCCCTCCCCACCATAAATTTTTGATATTTCGTTCGAAAGCATTGCTCCAGTAGTTCTATTAAGATTATTAACTAAGTAGGAACCTGTTACATTTTCTCCATTTTCAATGGCTTTTTTCGCATCTTCAATTAATTTCCAATCTAGTACATTTGCAATTCCATGATCTTGTTCTTCCTGCTTAAATAGTGCTATATTCTCATCAGCTTCCTCTTTATATAATATCCTAGACAAATCGAGGTGTTTATATTTCCAATGGTCTATATCTGTTCGTTTTTCTAACATTTGCGATTGGCCTATCATTTCATTCATCGTTTTAAATCCGAGTTCAGCCATTAACTCTCTAACTTCGGTTGCCAAATAATAAAACATATTTACAACATGTTCAGGCTTAC
>DAIQBE010000729.1:0-1709 GCA_036781325.1 Leadbetterella sp.
ATAGGAGAAATTGTCACCTTGACTCACCGACCAGAGCATTTTATTGGGCTGTTCGGCCATTTCTGCTTTAAGTTTTTTAATGGTCAAATCATACACCTCTGGATTGGTCAAACACAATTGGTCAATCAAACGTTTGCCGCCCATCAAGGCAAAATATTCGGGATGCACCTCAAAATGGGTTTCCCAGGGGACTAATCGGTTGAAGGTATGGACGAAATAACCTTTTGCAAATTCCTCGTTGTGGTCATTCAGTCGCTGCCAATTACGATACTCTTCATTTTGTTGGGTCAATACACCGTTCACTATGCGGATAGTGTTTGCTGGCATATCGGCTTCACACAAAATTGGCAATGAAAGAGTTGTTTTTTTGGGAATAAATTCTACATTTGGAGCATACATTCTACATCCAAAATACTTTTCAAGTAAGTGTATGACACCATAAAGTGATCCTTTTTTGCCCCCACTAACAATCAAAATATTTTCATTTTGGACTGAAATAATAAACCCATCGTTGATTAATTGTTGCTTTTTTTTGATAAAACCTTGTGTCAGATGTTTTTCAAAACCCTTTGGAAAACTGGATTCTGAGGATACATTTCTAGACTGTTGGTAGGAAGTGATATAAATGGTATTTTTAACATTTGGCTTGACTGTTTTAAGTATTTTTAATTCGCAACCAGCTATTTTTTTAATATAAGATTGTAGTAAAATAGCTGTTTGTTCATCCGTTTCAGAGGAATTCGGAGATAATGTTATAGAAAACTGTGGCATACCATTATTCACTAAAACAGCTGGATTTTGACAAAAAACAGAAAAAAAACCGGAAATTAAGTATAAAGTGGCGAATGATTTTAAATTGGCTTTTTTCATTTTATCGAATTCGTATTTCAAGTTTTATAAATGTATTCTTCAAAGTTATACATAAAAATAATTAATACACATTCTCTTGGGTTTCATTCAAAATTACTTAACCTGTTTTTACATAATTAAGTAATGAGTTAATATTTTAAACATTTATTGATAAGAGACTCAAAAAACAATTCATTATTAAGTCGGCTTTTCATATTATAATATTTTGAATAAATTTTACTTACTTTTTTCAAATTTACCTATCAAATACATTTTATTATTGTTAACTTCGACTATTAGAAATAATTTTAATGAAAGAAAAAACAGTAACTTTTATAACTATATTACTACTTTTTGCAATGCCCATGAAAGTATTCAGTCAAAAAACCAATTATGATGAATCATTAGTCGGTATTTATACACTTCCAGAACCATTAGTTTTGCTAAATAGCAAAAAAGTAGTGAATACTAGCGTTTGGGAAAAGCAACGTAGGCCTGAAATTTTGAATTTGTTCAAAGAGCATGTCTATGGTAAATTTCCTGAAACTAAACTTAGTCCAAGATTTGAAATTAGTAATGTAAATACTAAAGCATTGGATGGAAAAGCAACAAAAAAAGAAGTTACCGTATATTTTGGTGCTACAAATGATGCTCCCAAAATGCATATTTTGATTTATCTTCCAAACCAAGTAAGCAAACCAGTCCCAGTCTTTTTAGGCCTTAATTTTTATGGCAATCATACGGTTCATCCGGACAAAACTATTCGCATAACTGATAAATGGATGCTGAATAATAAAGAATATTATATTACCGAAAATAAAGCAACAGAGGAAAGCCGAGGATCTGAAAGTAGAAGATTA
>DAIQBE010000730.1:0-1692 GCA_036781325.1 Leadbetterella sp.
TACTCTAGTGTCAAACAATGCTCCTCCAGATACTAAAAAACTTGCATAAGGATATGTAACTTTGAAAGTAGTAGATTTTAGGATTCCAGTATGCTTGTAGTTCAAGTTTCCTCCACTACTTAAAAAATATTTACCTTCAAATCCGATTTTCATTCCTTTTTCATGGAGTGGAGAAGGCTCTTCGTTTAGTATCGGGTTATTAAATGCTTCTCCGGTAGCTGACCAATCTTGCAGATTTCCCAATTCAAAGTTTAGATTTAGTGGTTTCCCATTTTTCATGGGAATTTTACCAATTACTATCTTTGGAGAAAGCGAACCTTCCACTATTTGGAATTTGCCAAACATCCCAGCTGCTTTGTGACCAGGAACTGTACAAAAATAAGTGTCGCTGTTTTGGGCTACGAATGTTATACTTGTACTTGAGCCTTTCTCAAAAATAGTCTTACTTTTTATACCACTTTTTTCCATAGAAATATCGTGCGTCATCACTTCTCCATTGGTTATTGTGATTCGTACTTTCATTCCCTTATTAGCTTTTAGAACAGGATTTCGAGTGCCGTCATTGGCAAAATAACCCAACATGGTAGCCTCTAAAAAATATTCTTTGTCAATTTTGGTGGTATCTTGAACTAAGAATGTTTTTTCAATAGTTGAATTATCTTTTCTAATAAAAAAGATACTTAGAAAGCTAAAAAATGCAATTATTACTCTTAATAGAATCATTTTTGTAAATTATTGAAAGTTCTTTGGAGGTTTATCATAGAGGCAAATCATGATATATTAATTTTTAAAGACTAACTTATTTTTTCCTTTTTATGCAAAAAACCAAAAAAATTCAGTTCTTTTTTAATATTGGCATCAACAACTTTCTAATCCTAAACTATTACAACTCAACAATAAATACATCTTTAAATGCAACTTGGGCTTTTCCTCCTCCATGTATTTGAAGGCCAATTAACCCTGATTGAGGAATTGTTTGATCAAGTTCTGTATAGTCTACGGTTTGTTTACCATTTAAATATAATCTAATGCGGTTTTTTTCGGCTTTGACCTCGTAATCATTCCAATCATTAATTTTTAGCCATTTCAATACTTGAGCGGAATCGGGCTTAGCTATTGTCTTGTTTCTTCTAGATTCATCATACAAACTTGCCCAGTAATTATTGCCCCAATCTGCTTGATAACCTGTCATTTCAAAGGCGGGATTACTTAATCTTTTGCTCCGAAACTGTACACCAGAATTAATAAATCCTTCCGTGCCTATAAGCTTTATCTTTAATTTTAATATAAAATTATCATAGCTTTTTATGGTACAAAGAAAGTTATTATTAGGAACTGTCTTTACTAATGAACCACCCACTAACATGCCGTTTTCTATTCGCCAGGTAGTTATAGTGTCTCCCTCCCACCCCCTAAAAGTTTTTCCATCAAAGAGCAATTTTGGTTTTGAGCCAGGAGAATGTATAAACCCAAAAAGACCAATAATTAAAACAATTGCCAGAAATAATTGATTTTTCATCCAATAAAATTTAAGATTTAAATACCTTTTCCAAATCGAAGAACCTGGGAGCGACTTCGTGGCAAATTAACAAAATTTCTTAAAATAATCAAATTTTTTAAGTGCCATTTTTCTTTTAGTTTTATATAGAATTATTAAAGCCCATTTGTATATTTCATTTAAAAATAGTAAAA
>DAIQBE010000731.1:0-1689 GCA_036781325.1 Leadbetterella sp.
TCGGATAAAATAAATCTTTTTACCAATTTCAAGTAGTTGGTCTGAATAAATTTTCAGCAAATCCTCATCAAAATAATTATGTACAGCGAATTGTTTTAATAGACCATTTCGTTGATCTAAAATTCGGTTATATTTTTGATATAATTTTAAATAGCTTGCATTAGTTTGAGCCAATATACCATCAAACAATTTCCTCCTTGTTTCGCTACTATCTCTAATAAGATCGGTATCATCTGGGGCTATTAGAACAATAGGATATTTCCCAATATGATCACCTATTCGCTCGTAAGGATTTTTATCTTGAAAAAATAATTTTTTACCCCCCTTTTGAATAGTCGAAGTAATTAATTCTTTGTTTCCGGAAATATATAACCCTTCTATTAATAGATTTTCTTTTTCAAATTGTATGTTTAAATGGTCTTGATTATGAATAAAGCTTTTTGATAAAGAGAGATAATAAATAGCATCCAAAAGATTAGTTTTGCCGCTTCCATTTTTACCTATTATACAGTTTAATCCAGACGAAAACGCAAAGAAATGGTTTTCATAATTTCGAAAATTTACCAGCTGAAGTTTTTCTAAATGCATTTGAACTGCAATTTATCTCTAAAAATCTAGAATTTAAAAAATTTATGCATTTGGTCTTTACTATTAAAATATATGGAAAAATGAATTAAAAAAATATCCCATACAATCACAGTGTAGGACAGTTATAAAAATATAAAAATTTACTTTTATAACGAATTAAAGAAAAAATGTTTTTTTTCTAGTTTCAGATTCATTTATTCAACCTTAAAAAAAATATTCATGAAAAAAAAATCTACTTTTTCACAAAGTAGTTTTAAAAAAGGAGGACTAGTTCTCCTTTTTTTACTACTTTCTGTTTCTTTTGTCTTTTCACAAGTGAAAGGAAGAGTTACTGACCAAAGTAACGAAGGCATGCCTGGCGTAAGTGTTTCCATCAAAGGCACAAATAAAGGGACACAAACCAATGCGAATGGGGAGTATACCATCGATGCCCCTAAAAATTCCATTTTAATTTTTAGTTTTGTAGGTTACATAATAAAAGATGTAACCTATTCCAACCAAAACGAAATAAATGTTTCGCTAGAATTGGACGATAAATTATTAAATGAGGTAGTAGTAGTGGGTTATGGCTCACAGCTAAAAAAGGCTGTAACAGGAGCTGTTCAGACTATTGGTGCTCGAGAAATCAAAGACATCCCAGTTTCGCAAATTGGCCAAAAATTACAAGGGCAACTTGCTGGTGTTCAAATAAACCAAACTACTGGAAAACCGGGCCAGGGCATGAATATTCGTATTCGTGGTCAGTTATCTGTTTCTGCGGGCTCTGACCCTTTATATGTAGTAGATGGTTTTCCTATAACTGGAAATATAGGGGCTATTAACCCAGATGAGATTGAGGATATTACTGTTCTAAAAGATGCCTCTTCCACTTCTTTATATGGCTCTAGAGCAGCCAATGGTGTAGTTTTAATTACCACCAAAAGAGGTAAGAGCGGAACAAATGTAAGTTTTAGTGCATTTACGGGAATCCAGGAAGTGCCTGAAAAAGGTCGAATCTCGATGTTAAATGCGGAAGAATTTGCTCAATTTAAGAAAGAATTCTATGAAGATGCCAAGCAACCCGTACCAGTAGAATTTCAAAATCCTGCAGACTATAGAGAT
>DAIQBE010000732.1:0-1683 GCA_036781325.1 Leadbetterella sp.
GGGATGAATTAGATGTGCCACAATGTGGGTATTGCCAAGCTGGACAGATGATGTCCGCTTCTGCATTGATTGCGAGTAATTCCAATCCTTCAGACGAAGATATTTCTGCAGCAATGTCTGGTAATATTTGCAGATGCGGTACCTATCATAGAATTCAAGAGGCTGTTAAATTGGCTGCTAAACTATCTAAAAAATAATAATCATGGAAAATAATAAAAGTAGAAGAGATTTTCTAAGAAATGTAGTTTTAGGTTCAGGAGTTTTAGTTATAGGCTTTAATAATGCTGCAAAAGCCAAAATTGTTACGGAGAAAAATATTTCAGAAGGATCTTTATTTAATTCATACTTAACTATAGGTTCGGATGGCCTAGTTACCATATTTTCTCCAAATCCAGAAATTGGACAAGGAATTAAGACTGCATTTGCCGTAATCGTTGCGGAAGAATTGGATGTTGATTGGAGTAAAGTAGTAGTACTGCAGGCTGCATTAGACACAAAACGTTTTGATAGGCAACTTACTGGAGGAAGCGGGGCTATTAAGCATTCTTGGGAACGTTTAAGAAAAGCAGGTGCTTCAGCTAGATGGGCGTTGGTAGAAGCTGCTTCAAAAAAGTGGAAGATAGAGCATAGCAATATTAAAGTCGAAAATGGAATTGTTTCTGATGGTAATGGAAAGAATTTTTCTTTTGGTGAATTAGTTAATGATGCATCAAAAGTTACCCTTCCAAATGAAATCCCTCTTAAATCTAAATCAGATTTTAAACTTATTGGAAAAACCACAAAGAGTGTTGATAATAAGGACATTTTATTAGGTAAGCCTGTTTTTGGGATAGATTATAAAGAAGATGGGATGTTGTACGCTCAGATAGTAAGAGCCCCTGGTTTTGGTCAAAAATTAAAAGGTTTTGATGCTACTGATGCTAAAAAAGTTGATGGAATTATGCATGTGGTTTCATTTAAAGATAAAGTTGCAATAGTCGGAAAATCTAATTGGTCTATAATAAAAGCAAGAAAATCGCTTAAAATTGAATGGCTTACGGATAAGAAATTGGAAAGTGACAAAATGCACAATCAGGTATTTACTGATATGATGAATAATCCTAAGCCTGAAGTTAGAAGAAAAGATGGGGATGTTGAAAAAGCTTTTAAAGAGGCATTTAAAGTAGTAGAGGCAGAATATCAATGCCCTTTTTTGCCTCATAACCCAATGGAGCCCATGAATTTCTTTGCAGATGTAAAGGAAAATAAAGTACGATTAGTAGGACCTACACAGACCCCACAATCTGCTCAAAATCAAGTGGCAAATTTATTAAAAATTCCAGTTGAAAATATCACAGTAGATCTTACCAAAATGGGTGGTGGTTTTGGCAGAAGATTAAATAATGATTATGCATTAGAAGCAGCTGAATTATCTAGTATAGTTAAAGCACCCATAAAGCTATTATGGACCAGAGAAGATGATATGGCAGGTGGAATTTACAGGCCAGCCGTTAGATACAAATTTAGAGCCGCTTTAAATAAGGCAGGAGAAATGACTGGGTTTATGCTTAAAGGTGTTAGCTTAAATGCTGGAAACGCTACAAGGCAAGATAATTTCCCTGTTGGAGCTGTTGAAAATGTTCTTATAGAATCTTTGGATTATAAATCTGATATTACTACCGGACCATGGAGAGCCCCTATTAC
>DAIQBE010000733.1:0-1659 GCA_036781325.1 Leadbetterella sp.
AACCTGAAATTAAAAAGTGTTTCTAGAGATTTACTTTTCCACCCGTTTTAAATCCAGGTCGTGAAAGTCAAAACTAAAATCAATATTGGGTGAAATACCTTTCATTTTTATGGATTGTGCTTTACCATTTTCGTCTAAAGAAAACATAGCTAAGGCATCACAATTCATGGCTTGATATTCCCATTTTATAGCAAAAGAATTGGCGTTATAAAAAGCCAAAGGCCC
Organism: Leadbetterella sp.; assembly: GCA_036781325.1. Classification (GTDB taxonomy): domain Bacteria; phylum Bacteroidota; class Bacteroidia; order Cytophagales; family Spirosomataceae; genus Leadbetterella. Next base: position 226 of record DAIQBE010000733.1, read on the forward strand.
ATTTAATTTTGGAGAGCGAAGGCATTTTATCCATAGTTGTTTGTCCTTCATAAATACTTCTACTTTTCCAAACCAAGAGTCTTCATAGATCCCGACATAGTCTTCATTCTTGATAGGAATATTTTTTGCGGTCTCAACTTTTGCCCAAACTTTGTTGGTTATTTCATCCCCTTCACCTTTTCGTTGATTCATACGGGCTGCATATTTGTCTATCCATCCAAAATCGTCTAAACCTAAATAACTGTCAGCAATTGTATTGGAAATCGAAGAAAAAAGTCCAGCTCCACCATTTTCGGTATTCGTTAAAATTACGATTCCTAAATTCAAATCGGGATACATGGTCACAATAGAAAGCATTCCAGGTAAACCGCCAGTGTGTGATACTTTAAAGTTCCCTTTCACATCGGATAAATCCCATCCTAATCCATAGCCGTTGAAATGAGAATTGTATCTTGGATTAAGATTAGTGGGCAAAACAGTATGTAACTTCCACATTTCATTGTGGTTTTTTAAAGAAAAAAGCGAAGATTTCAATTCACTTCCATATTTACCTTTATTCAAACGCACAATCATCCATTTACTCATATCTGCTACATTTGAGTAGATACCTCCAGCTGCACTGCCCATCCCAATATCGTAAGCATCAATTGTTTTTATAGTTCCAGATTCGGATGAATGTGGTATCGAAAGGTTACTTCTATCTTTTAATAAACTTCCAACAAACGTATTATTCATTTGCAAGGGGTCAATAATTCTTTTCTGTACGAATAATTCATAACTCATGCCACTGGCCCGGGCTATCACCTCACCAGCAACTATATACAACAAATTGTCATAATCAAATTGGGTTCTAAAGGCGGATGTTGGTTTAAAATGTTGAAAACTAGTAACTACATCTTTAATAGTGAAATTTGAGCCATCAGGAAAAAACATCAAGTCGCCAACGCCCAATCCAAGCCCGCTACGATGTGTTAATAAATCCTGGATATTAAAATTTTCAGTTACATAATCGTTGTACATTTTGAACTCAGGGATATGATTTTTTACTTTATCTGTCCATTTGAGTTTCCCTTCTTCTTCTAGAATAGCCAATGCAGTTGTTGTAAAAGCTTTGGTATTGGACGCAATCTGAAAATTGGTATTTTCGTTCACAGATTTAGTGGTGGTAATATTTGCCAAACCATAACCTTTTGAGTGAATCACTTTTCCATCTTTCACAACAGCTACAGAAGCACCCGCCACCTTGAATTTGGCCAAGGCTTCCGTAACTAATAAATCAATTTTTTGTGAGGATATTTGAGCAAAAGTCGGGTTGAACAAAAGCCAAATGGCGAGGAATAAGGTTATTTTTTTCATTTTTTTATAGTTTATTTTCAAAAAACAAATCAATTTTTGTTTTAGGGTAATCACTCTTTAAATCATTTATAACTAATA
>DAIQBE010000734.1:0-1626 GCA_036781325.1 Leadbetterella sp.
AAATCAAATAAAAGTGCAATTTTATTTTGATTAATTATTTGTATTTCATATATTTATGTTTTATAAATCATGGAATATGGCAATTCAAAAACCTACATTTAAGCCCTATGACCAGCAACAAATCTTGATGCTCCCTCCATCATTGGGTGAATTGGTACCTAAAGGCCATCCTGCCCGAGTGGTTAACGATGTTATCAACCGGATCGATATCAAATCTCTTGTGGAAGCCTATGAAAGAAGAGGCACATCGAGCTATCACCCTCAAATGTTGCTAAAAGTATTGGTTTACGGATATGTAAGCAATATATACAGTAGTAGAAAACTTGAAACGGCATGCAAAGAAAACGTTAATTTCATGTGGTTAAGTGCTATGAATTACCCTGACCACAACACAATTAACCGATTTAGGGGCGTTCGTTTGAAAGAATCATTACGAAAAGTATTCGAACAGGTAGTTCAATTATTAGCCGATGAAGGACTTTTAAGTATAGAAGAGGTTTATACTGATGGAACAAAAATAGAATCTGTTGCCAATAAATATACTTTTGTTTGGAAAAAAGCCATTACTACCAACAAAGAGAAAATGAAAAAGCAGCTTATTGAAATATGGGAATATGCCCAATCCATAGCCAAAGCTGAGGACGATATGCCAACACCGCCTGATTTTACTGAAATCAACAGTGAGAAAGTTCAGGCGGCTGTCGATAAGTTAAACCAGGTACTTAATGAAAACCCAGAAACATCACAAAAAGCAAAAGCAAAACTTCGCTATATCACTAAGAATTATCCTGAAAATATTGCCAAATATGAAAGTCAGCAACAAATATTGGGAGATAGGAATTCCTACTCAAAAACAGACAAGGATGCCACTTTTATGCGAATGAAAGAAGACCACATGAAAAATGGGCAATTAAAGCCTGCCTACAATGTACAAATATCTACATCGAATCAATATATAGTCAATTACAGTATTCACCCTAATCCCACAGATACAACAACCTTAAAAAGTCACTTAGAACAACATCTAGCAAGTTTTGGTAAGAATCCCAAAATACTTACAGCAGATGCGGGCTACGGAAGTGAAGAAAATTATGAACTTTTGAGTTCAAAAGAAATAACGGGTTTTGTCAAGTATGGAATGTTTGACAAGGAGCAAAATGAAAACTATAAAAGTAAAAAACCATTCAGTGCAGATAAACTGTATTATAACCCAGACCAAGATTGTTACATCTGTCCAATGGGTCAAAAAATGACATTTATTGGCAACACAAAACACATAAGTAGTACAGGATTCGAGCAGAGTTTAAAAAAATATCAGGCTACAAATTGTAATGGATGCCCACTAAATGGAGTTTGTCATAAATCGAAAGGAAATAGAACAATAGAGGTCAATGAAAATTTACAGGTTCATAAACGACAGGCATATCAGCTGCTCAACAGCGAAGAGGGTATAAAAAAGCGAAAACAGCGATGTTACGATGTGGAACCAGTCTTCGGAAATATCAAATCCAATCATGGATTTAAACGATTCATGCTTCGTGGTAAGGAAAAAGTAGCGGTTGAATGGGGATTATTAGCAATCGCACAAAATATTAGAAAAAAATCAGCTTAAAAGGCTGATTTTTG
>DAIQBE010000735.1:0-1626 GCA_036781325.1 Leadbetterella sp.
TTTGTCATAGATGGCAAAGCGGAAGAAAGCTCGCTATTTAAACTGATAAAGAAAACCTCTCAAGAAAATCCAAATGATATTGTTTCAGCATACAAAGACAATGTAGCGTTTATAAAAGGGCCAAGTGTAGTGCAGTTTGCACCTTTAAGTGCTGATAAGCCAGATTTTTATTCTGAAAAATCGTTTGATTCTGTAATTTCATTAAAGGCCGAAACTCATAATTTTCCCACTACTGTAGAGCCATTTAATGGTGCTGCCACAGGAGCTGGAGGAGAAATTAGAGATAGGCTTGCTGGAGGCCAGGGGTCATTGCCTTTAGCTGGTACTGCCGTCTATATGACTTCCTATTCTCGATTAGAAAAAGATCGGATTTGGGAAAATGGAATGGAAGAAAGACCGTGGTTATATCAAACTCCAATGGATATCTTAATAAAAGCATCCAATGGGGCCTCTGATTTTGGAAACAAATTTGGGCAACCCCTTATTGCAGGTTCAGTTTTCACTTTTGAACATGAAGAAAATAACAGGAAACTAGGTTTCGATAAAGTAATTATGTTGGCAGGTGGAGTTGGTTATGGAAAAGCAAGTCAAGCGATCAAACAAAAGCCATCAGTAGGGGATAAGGTTGTTATTTTGGGTGGTGAAAATTACCGAATAGGAATGGGTGGCGCGGCAGTTTCATCGGCAGATACGGGGGCTTTAGGTGCTGGTATCGAGCTAAATGCCGTGCAAAGGTCAAATCCTGAAATGCAAAAAAGGGTTGCAAACGCAATTAGAGGTTTAGTGGAAAGTGATAACAATCCAATAGTTTCAATTCATGACCATGGAGCAGGAGGGCATTTAAATTGTCTTTCGGAATTAGTAGAAGAAACTGGAGGTTTAATTGATTTAGACAAACTTCCTATAGGTGACCCAACTCTTTCAGCTAAAGAAATAATAGGAAATGAATCTCAAGAGAGAATGGGTTTAGTTATAAGTGAAAGTGACATAGCGATTTTAAAAAGAATTGCCGACCGTGAACGCTCCCCAATGTATGAAGTTGGAGATATTACTGGAAGTCATAGATTTACTTTTGCTTCAAAGTCAACCGGACTTAAACCCATGGATTTTGCTATTGAAGATATGTTTGGCAGCTCTCCTAAATTTATAATGGAGGACAAAAAAATAGAAAGAATCTATACTGATATTACCTATTTCAAAGAAAACATTCCTGATTATTTAAATCAAGTGCTTCAATTAGAGGCAGTTGCATGTAAAGATTGGTTAACAAACAAAGTGGACCGTTGTGTGGGTGGACGCGTAGCTAAGCAACAATGTACAGGTTCTTTACAATTACCTCTTAATAATGTTGGAGTTATGGCTTTGGATTTTAAGGGAAAAGAAGGTATTGCAACATCTATTGGTCATTCGCCTGTATCAGCGTTATTGGATCCTAGTGCAGCTTCTAGAACCGCTATAGGAGAAGCATTATCAAACATAGTTTTCGCTCCATTAAAGGATGGTTTAAAATCGGTTTCCCTATCCGCAAATTGGATGTGGGCTTGTAAAAATGAAGGAGAAGATGCTCGTTTATTTGAAGCCGTAAAAGCTTGTTCTGAATTTGCAATAGAGTTAGGTATTAACATT
>DAIQBE010000736.1:0-1610 GCA_036781325.1 Leadbetterella sp.
GGCGCCACTAACTCTATCATCGGTACAATTATCGGAGTGGTCTCGGTAGCTGTTTCTGTAGTATCACCTGGCGCATTCACTCGTATGGATCTAATTGCGATTCTGTAGGATGTACTTAATCTTAAGCCTGTGGCTGTAAAGGTTGAAGTAGCCCTTGGCTCAACTAAAATCTTTCTAGTAAATCCTCCTTCTGATAAATAAATTTTATAACCCGTTGGGCCTGACAAAGGAGGAGTCCAAGAAATAAATATCTGATTAGTTAAACCCACTTGTAAAGCAGAAACTCCAGTAGGTAGTGGCGGTGGGGCTGGAGGTGGAACTTGAGAAAAAGCAGAGAAAGTCAAAAAAAGCGAACTTAGAAAGAATAAATTGATTCTTTTCATTTCATTTTATATTTAGGTACAAGCTTATTTATTGCAAAAATAGATTAAAAAATATTTGTTTGAAAGTTTTTGCATTTTTTAAATTTAAATTAATAATATTTTATGAGATAATGAATTGAATTAAAATAAAAAAAGGGCAAATCAATTATTGAATTGCCCTTTTTATGAGGTTTAATTTAAACAATTATTTATTGTTTGAAAATCTTTTTAGTCTGGACAAAATCTTTAGAAGTTAATTTTACATTATATTTTCCAGAGATAAGATTTGTAGCTGGAATGGAAAATTCGTCACTAAAGTTGTTGAATTTCTTTTCTAATACGATTCTATTGTTTTCGTCATATACCATTACACTACCCGATTTTCCAACAATAGATTCTGGCACTTTAACTTGAAGAAAATCAGAAGTTGGGTTTGGATAGAAACTTAACTCAACATTTTGAAGGGCAACCAATGTAGTACCAAATTTTACGGTAGCAATATTGGAATTGTCAGATTCGCCTAATGGGTTTACTGCTCTAATTCTATAATTGTATGTTTTTCCAGTTGAAACATCACTGTCCACAAAAGTTGTTGCGTTTCGAGGTAAAGTACTTAAAATTTTAAATGAAGTAGTGTTATCAATGGATCTTTCCAAAATATAATTTCTTTCTTTATCAGAATCATCATACCATTTTAAGTTTATTCTGTTTCCTGCTAATGCTCCTTGTAAACCATATGGTGCATTTGGTTTGGCGGAATAAGGATAATTCACTGCAAAACTTATAGGAGTGTAGGCAGATTCGCCATCCGTATTTGATCCGGCTTTCATTCTATAAAAATAGTTTACTCCTTCTTCTACAGGGGTATGATAGAAATTTGTATTATCGAATTTGATTTTGGCTAAGAGATTAAAATTAATTGAATCAGTAGAAACTTCAATTTGGAAATAATCTTCATCCTTTGAATTGTCTTTCCATCTAACTTCTAAAGCAGGAACATTTAATCTGTCTTTAAATGCAACAATAATCATATTCGAAGGAGCATAAGGAGGTCCCCATGTAGTATCTCTACCACCAATCCAATTAGATTGTAAACCTTTATTACTTAATGAAAAAACTCTAAAGTCTACTACATCTTTTGGTTTCAAACCATCAATTCTTGCAGAATTGGCATTCGGGAATAACTCTGCATATAGTTTATACTCTGTTTCGTTAAAAAGTTTTACCATTAAGAAATTAGAAGCACGG
>DAIQBE010000737.1:0-1608 GCA_036781325.1 Leadbetterella sp.
CTGAAATATAGCCTGAAATTTTATCAAAAGCTCTTTCATCTATCACTGCATTTACAAAATTCGAGAAGTCTTCAGTGGGACCCATTTTTATTTCTTCCAAATCGGCCAGCATATACTTTTTAACATCTTCCCAAATATTGGAAGGAATATAAGCTCTCGAAGCTGCCGAACATTTCTGGCCTTGATATTCAAATGCTCCCCGAACTAAACCAACTGCTACTGCTTTAGCATCAGCAGATTTATGAGCGATCACGAAGTCTTTTCCGCCAGTTTCGCCCACTATTCTGGGGTAACATTTGTATTTGTGAATATTGCCTCCAATAGTTTTCCAAATATCTTGAAAAACTCCGGTGCTACCTGTAAAGTGAATTCCTGCAAAATCAGGATGATTAAATATTACCTCACCTGTTGTAGGTCCATCCACATAAACCATATTTATTACGCCATCAGGTAAGCCAGCTAATTTAAATACCTCCATAATCACATTGGCTGAATAAATCTGAGTATAAGCAGGTTTCCAGACCACCACATTCCCCATCATGGCGGCACTCGCAGGTAGATTTCCGGCTATAGCAGTAAAATTAAAAGGAGTTAATGCAAACACAAAGCCTTCTAAGGGTCTGTATTCCAGTTTATTCCAAATCCCTTTAGAAGATTGTGGCTGTTCAGCCATAATTTCTTGATAAAAAGCAACATTGAATCTCAAAAAATCTATGAGCTCACAAGCAGCGTCTATTTCGGCTTGATAAGCATTTTTTGATTGTCCCAACATAGTTGCGGCATTTATTTTGGCTCTAAATGGACCCGCCAATAGATCTGCTGCTTTTAAAAAAATAGCTGCTCGCTCGTTCCAAGGCAATTTAGCCCAGTTGTTTCGAGCATCCAAAGCTGCGTCAATAGCAGCTGAAACATGCGAAGCCTCGCCTTCAGAAGCGTAGCCTAACACATGCTGGTGGTCATGAGGTGGAGAAAGTTTGATTTTTTTTTCGGTAAAAACTTCATTCTTGCCTATGTACATGGGCACTTCTACTGCTTTAGATCGAAGTTCTTCTAAAGCTTTTTTTACATGAATGGCTTCTGTGCTTCCTGGAGCATAATTAAGTACAGGCTCATTTTGTGGAAGTGGCACTTGGTATATGGCATTATGCATGGTATAACTTGCTTTTATTGATGAAATATGATGCAAGTTCGGAAATTATGGGAATTTAAACAAAAAAAACACTTTTCATTATTTTATTGATAAGTGCTATGGAATAAAAGTAGAAAAAGTTGTTTTCATGGCTAAATTAATTTTTAAGTTTTCATGATATTTGAAATCATTTTTGTGACTATTCAACAATTTCAAGCACAAATTTAAATTTTAATAAATTCAGATACTTAACTTTTAAACAAACTGTTAGGATTTTTACGCAGATGGTTTAAAAATGGATGTAGATTGCAAATTTTAATAAAAGAAAGTTAAATAGCTTTTAATCCAAGGACCAGTTGGTTGAGAGAGGGCTTCTGATACAAAGTTGAAATTATTAATCATCATTAAAGAAAAGCAAGTCAAGAATGAATTCCAATAATCATTAAAATTAATTAAACAATAAAATTGAGGAATGACTT
>DAIQBE010000738.1:0-320 GCA_036781325.1 Leadbetterella sp.
TTTAGCCTAGCCTTGGTTTGCTTGGAGAAATCGTAAAAAATTTGATTTCCAATAAAACCAGCTTTCATCCACAGTCTATTATTTATCCTTTTTGAATAAGCCAACGAAGCCACTATCCTTTTATCTAAATAACGTTCTGAATTATACCGAAACCTCACATTTTGCAGATTCAGGGTATCGCTATTTCTTATTTGATCGCTTCCAACTAAAGCCACCACAGCTTTAAAATACGTTTTTTCATTGGGCATAAAAGTATAGGTATATCCAATTGCTCCCATGTTGGAAGGCCTCACTCGATCTTCCCACTGACTTGCATTACC
>DAIQBE010000738.1:330-1600 GCA_036781325.1 Leadbetterella sp.
GGGCATTCTCAACAGGCAAGTAATGTTCCTCGCTTAAGCCCCCAATCCCAAAAACGGTAGCGACAGATTTTTTCTTTTTGAAAACTAAATTGAAAGATAAGTCTTGGAAATCGTTCGTTACGCGCTCTCCAACTAAATAAAATCCCATTTTACCTAATAACCCTAAAGTAGAGTACCGATAATTTACTAAATAAGAAGAAGAACCGTTTTTGATGGGTCCTTCGGTAGCAAAATCTAATCCTAAAATACCGATTCTTGCCCTATGCTCTCGTTTTTGCATATCTCCGTGTCTAAACTGCACATCAAAAGCCCCTGAAAGAGCATTGCCATATTCAGCAGAAAAACCCCCAGTGGAAAAATCAGACTTCGCTAAAAGCTGAGCTGAAAAGACAGAAACTCCTCCGCCAGAGGAACCCACCACCGCGAAATGATTCGGATTGGGTAAATCAATTCCTTCCAATCGCCAGAGTATACCAATAGGTGAATTGCCACGAACAATTATTTGATTTTCTGTATCATCTGGCCCACGCTGCACCCCTGGATAAGAAAGAGCCACTCTCCCAGGATCATTTACCCCGGCAGGCATTCTTTCAGTTTCTTCGGCTGTAAAAGACCGTGTGCTTACTACAGACAATTCATTCAAAGGCTCAAAAGCGTTTTTATTGGCATTGATTACAATTTCCTTTGTTTCAATATTTCCAGAAATTAAATCAATTTTTACAGTAACTGATTTGGCTGAGGTAAGAATGATAGCCTCTGATTTTTGTGGCAAATAACCTATATAGCTAACTTGTAAAACCTTTCTTCCAAGCGGAACATTTTTTAATATAAAGTTGCCGTCTTCGTCTGCGGTAGTAACAATTATTGGTAAAACATCTTCAACAAGAATGGTAGCACCTGGCAACGGGCTTTTAGTCTGTTTGTCTCTAACTTGCCCATAAATAAATTGTCCTTCCCTTTGTGCAAATGCTGATAAATTATGAAAAAATAAAAACAAGTAAATGTATTTCACAGGCTTAAGTATTCTTTAGAGTTGACTCAAATTTATAAAAAAAACATTAAAATTCATTCAAAATATAATTTATCTCCATACTTATACAAAAGTTTAGTTGAATTTTAAATCTCTTTTTTTATTAATAATTTTTACCGAAACTTACATTCCAATTTTTAAAATTTATTCCTTTTTTCAACTGGTTCCATAATTCAACAGATAGTATAGCGGAACGCCGCCCGGATGCTTCCTAAACATTAGATATGGGTTCGATTTCAT
>DAIQBE010000739.1:0-1595 GCA_036781325.1 Leadbetterella sp.
TCTGATCTTGTTTTTCCTGATTCAAATTATAATTTCAAACCATTCAAATTAGTAAAAACAGAGTATTTCCCAACTAAAACCAAAGGTAAATTAAGTGTGGATAGTGTAATTTACACTTTATTGACGTTTGAAATAGATAGCGTTTTTAAAATAAGTTTACCTGTTATTTCTTTAAATTCAAAAAAGAAATATTACAGTACTCCAAGTGTAGTTTATCTAAGAAAAATGGTCTCTAAAAGTGATTTAAAGGTACCCTCATTTAAGCCTACTTTAGCTTTTTATGAAGTTCCTTTAGACATTAATTTCCCTAAGGTGTTTTATTATTTATTATTATTTTTATTTAGCTTTTTTGTTTTGTTTTTGGTATTCGGAAAAGCAATAATGAATCAATTTAAAATAGCAATGTATTATAGAAAACATAAGGAATTTGTTGCTCAATTCAAAAAAATAGCTAAAAGTTCTAAGGACAAAAAAAGTATTGGCAATGGATTAATATTATGGAAGAACCATTTAGAATTCCTTCAGAATATTCCATTCTCTACTATGACTACTAAAGAAATCATCTTAAATAAACCTATTGAGAGACTGGATGAGGCATTAAAAGAATTTGATTTTGCAATATACGGAGGGGTTGTTTCTGAACAAATGCCTTTCGCTTTTAATATTCTTTTCGAAGTGGCATCAGATGTTTATAAATCAGAATTTAAGAAATTTAAAGCCAATTTAAAGTAATTTAAGCCAATTTGATTTTTTAGAATAACCTGCTCATATCTGCGTAATTAATAACTTTGTTTTAATCGGATATTTAAACTTAAAAAAGGAATTTAATATTATTTTTCTAAGTTTCAATCTCTATTTTTTAAGACATAAGGCTTTAGAAAAGACACTTTTTAAATAAAAACCACATAGATTTTAATTAATTGCATGTAATTTTGCTGTTCATTTTAATTAGATTTATGAATAACCCAGTTGTAATTTTTGGTGCCAACATACATGGACGTATAGCATTAGATTGTTTTAGTAGTAATGAAGTCCTGATTTATGGATTTTTAGATGACAATGAAAAACTACACAATACTGAAATATCTGAAGTCTTAATTTTAGGAGACCCAATGGATGATGGTTTTTTGAAGATTATAGGTAATAAAACCGAGGCTTTTGTAGCTATAGAAAATAAAATACAAAAAGAGAAAATAGTAAAAATGCTATTGGAACGAAGGAAAACCCAACCTGTTAATGCTATCCATCAAAAAGCGGTAATATCTGAAGACGCTGAAATAGGGAATGGAATTCTTATAGCTGCAGGTGCTGCAGTAAATCATGGTGCTAAAATTGGAAATTATACTGTTTTACATGCCAATGCAGTAATAGATGTGCTTGCCGAAATAGGCGAATATGTAGAGATAGGAGCTGGGGCTATTATTAATGCTGAAGTGAAAATAGAGAAAGGAGCTTTTATAGGTAGTGGTGCAATATTAGTTTCAGGAGTAACTATTGGTGAAAATGCGAGAGTAGGAGCGGGCTCAGTTGTTATAGCTAATGTTAAAGAGAATTCTACAGTTTTTGGAAATCCGGCCCAAGAAATAAAAAAGTAA
>DAIQBE010000740.1:0-1591 GCA_036781325.1 Leadbetterella sp.
ATTAAAAATCAGTATCCGCCTTTTTTAGGTCTAAAGGTTTAATCCAAATATTTCTATACAAAACATTGTGGCCTTCGGCTTGTAGTTTTAGCCCACCAGGTCTATCGGTAATGCCTTTGCCTCCATCATTTCCTCCATCTTGCCCTGAATTTGGTCCTCCCCAAACTTGACTAATTTTTTGGTTTGTATGGGCTTTTTTGCCATTGAAATAAACTGTTACCAAAGGGTTTTCGGTACGTTTTCCATCCTTATCAAATCTGGCGGCTCTAAAAACTATATCATAGGCATTCCATTTTCCAATTCCATTATAGGCAAAATAGGGTGATTTAGATTCGTTAATCACAGCCCCCATCCCATGCGAGGTGGTATCGCCATCCAAAACTTGAATTTCGTATCGGTTTTGAAGATAAACGCCACTATTCCCACCTTTTTCTTTGATAAAAAATTCTACATGAAGCCTAAAATCTTTGAATTCTTCTTTAGTTACTATGTCTGCAGCACCGTAAAGACCACCTGCAGCGGCAGGGTCATTTGTGTTTACCACAGTTCCATTGCCAGCTGGATCAGCTTCTATTTTCCATTTTATAGGCATACTGGCTTTAAGTCGAGGGCCTTCCCAATATTTCCAGTTCTCGTTTAACATTTTTTCTGTACCATCAAAGAGTATTTTAGCATTTTTAGGCGCTTTTGTGCCCACTCCAATTTGTGAATACGCTCCTAAAGAAATAAGTAAAATAGAAAAAAGAACCAATAGTTTTTTCATTACAATAAGGTTGATTGATTAAATTGATTTTAAAAGTAATACAAATTACATTGATATTATCAAAACAAACAAAAAAAAGGAATGTAGTGCTACATTCCTTTTTTGATAAGATCTGAATATTTAATATCCAGGGTTTTGAACTAAATAACCCACTAAATTCGAAGCTCCATCAATTGCTGTTTGAGGAATAGGAAAAATCCTTTTGTTTTTATCTTTATTGTCTTTCTCTGTCCAAGTATCCTCGTATTTGCCAAATCTAACTTGATCGGTTCTTCTTAGCATTTCCCAATAAAATTCAAATCCTCTTTCTCGATACAATAAATCTAAATTCATAGAAGTGAGGGCAGGCGGGGGGGTAGTTGCGGTTCTGGCAGCTCTTACCGTATTTACATCACTTAAAGCAGCTGCAGCATTGTTTTTTCTTAACTGAGCTTCAGCTCTCATCAAAAAGACATCTGCCAATCTAACAATCACAATGTCTGCATCACCCCGATTTCTTCCGGTATTTGAAGAAGCAGCAAATTCATATTTTTCAACCCTATAGCCTGTTGGATAGTCGGAGCCCGCAGGGGTAAAATCTACTTTTTCTGTAAAAATAACTTTTTTATCTGGCCTATTTCTTGTCAAGTTAGTTAAAGGTCCAACTTTAAATCTGCCATCCGGACATTTTAAGAAAACGCCATTCACTCTAATTAGGCCGAATTGCTGGCCTCTAAGTATGCCTCTATTTATTTTGAAATCAGCAGCTGCAACGCAGGTGTCAATACCAGTAGAATAAATTTTCATATTTTCTTGGTAAAATCTTGGATCTCTTTTTGGGTCTTGTCC
>DAIQBE010000741.1:0-1585 GCA_036781325.1 Leadbetterella sp.
AGAGTAACAAACCGAGGTAGGATCTATCTGGCATGCAGAGTCAACCCTACTCTGCCAAGAAAATACACCCTATAACTGGCAACAGGTTTCTATGCGAGATACAGAGATAGCCGATATGAGAAATGAATACTCAAAAATCAACAAACCTGATCAAAATCGTTTAAAATCGAGCCAATTATCAGTAACAAAACTTGAGGCTGGCAAGCCCGTTTTATTTGACAAATAAGGCTCTAGCGTATTTCCCCAACCAAATCTTGCAAAAATAGGAAAAGCCATTTTGTTGTTACTTAAGCTTATGGTGTTGCTTTTTATTTTAACAGTTGCCGATTTGAATTCCCCTGAGATATCAGCAATTTCAAACAATTCTTTACAATTTTTATTACATTTCTCTATCTCGGAATCAAAATACAATATTATTTGATTTCTTTTTGTTTCAAACATTAATAATTTAGGGCCACTAACAGCTAATTTATCAAAACCATAAAGATTTTTTAAAGCAATATTAGCCAGCCTAAACCCAACTTCTTTTTTATTTTTAGGATGAATATCGTTTATATTACCAACATCAGAAATTACCGCCATCGCTGTGGTAGGAGTATTTTCTACTAAACGTTGAGCATTTCTTAGTAAAACCCCACTATCTCCTTCCCCATATGTATAAGGTGCTATTTGAACATAATAAAATGGCAAATCTTCCTTCCAAAGGTTTCTCCAACTTGCAATCATTGTTACTAAAAGTTTGTCGTAATTTTGAGCATTGCTGACATTAGATTCTCCCTGATACCATAAAAAGCCTTTTATTTTAAAAGGTACCAATGGGGCTATCATTGCATTAAAAATTACTCCAGTTTTTACTGGCCCCCAAGGCACCTCCTTAAGTGACGCTGCATCTTTATTTAAAATTGGATTGCTCTTAATACTGTTTTGTGGTGTCCAAGCCTCTGCAGGAGTACCTCCCCAAGAACTATTAATAATACCAATTGGTACTTTTGTATTTTCATAAATATGCTTGGCAAAAAAATAACCAATTGCACTAAAAGATTTCATACTTTCCGGACTACATACATTCCAATCACCTTCGAAATTTAGCTGGGGATATTCCGCAGAATTATGAGATACTGAAAACAATCGTATTTCTGGAAAATTAGCATTTCTGATTTCTACTTCTCCATCGTCTATACCAGAATCTGCAGACCATTCCATATTACTTTGTCCAGAAACCACCCAAACTTCTCCAATCAAGACATTATTAAGCAAAATAGTATTAAAGCCTTTAATAATCAACTTATAAGGACCTCCATATCCAGGAGTTTTAATTTCAATATCCCATTTTCCATTATTTGTAACTTTGCTAGTATAAATTTTATCGTTCCAATTTTCCTGAATAGTTACATTTTCGCCAGGCTTGCCCCATCCCCATATTTTTACATTTGAATTCTGCTGCAAAACCATATTAGACTTAAAAATAGCAGGAAGAGCTATATTTGAATAAGCTTGGAAACTTATTATTAAAAATACAGAAAGACTTAGGAGCTTTTTCATTCAGTAAAATATTTTCTTACAAAAATGCAGAATAATAAACGAT
>DAIQBE010000742.1:0-1585 GCA_036781325.1 Leadbetterella sp.
GCGGGTTGTGGACACGATTCAATTTCAGCATCCATAGTGGACGCTTGTTTTGAGTTGGACATTCAGCCACATCACGTAGCTAAACTTTCAGGCATTGGCTGTTCATCTAAGACTCCGGCCTATTTCTTAAACAATTCTCATGGATTCAATTCAGTACACGGTCGAATGCCTTCAGTTGCCACCGGAGCCAATCTCGCCAATCGGGACTTGGTCTATTTGGGCGTGTCGGGTGATGGCGATAGTGCTTCTATTGGATTTGGGCAGTTTGCTCATGTAATTCGAAGAAATTTGAATATGACCTACATTGTAATGAATAACGGTTGTTATGGCTTAACAAAAGGACAAGATTCTGCCACAGCCGACCATGGTTCCAAGTCTAAAGCAGGAATAGTAAATAATTTTGAAGGAATAGATTTATGTGCGGTTGCTATAGAGCTTGGAGCAACTTACGTAGCTCAAAGTTTTAGTGGGGATAAAGGCCAATTAATACCTTTAATTAAAGCGGCTTTGTCTCATTCTGGGTTTTCGTTCATTAATGTGATTTCGCCTTGTGTAACCTTCAATAATAATGCTGGTTCTACAAAATCTTATGATTATGTAAGAGAACATAATGAGGCTTTATCATCTTTAGATTTTGTACCAATTAAAGAAGAGATTACTACATCCTACGACCCAGAAAAAGTAAAATTGGTGGAAATGCACGATGGCTCATTTATAAAATTAAATAAATTAATACAAGGATGGGATCCTGAAGACAAGATTTCAATTGTAAATGCTTTACAAACGGCAAAACAAAAGGAAGAAATTTTAACTGGTCTTTTATATATTAACAACAATAGCATCGAACTAAATGACTTGCTTGGAACTGTAAATAAACCCTTAAATTCTTTAACAGAGAAGGAATTATGTCCAGGAAATGCAATTTTGGAAGGAATAAATGCAGGTTTAAGGTAAAAAATAAATAAAGAGGTAAAAAATCTCTTTATTTATTTTTAAAGAACTAAATCAAACTCTTAAAATTTTAGATAAATTTTGGAGTTCATCGACCTAATAAATATTTGTTGAACTAGCTTACCTCGCTTGCTTTCTAAAATTGAATAATACAGCGAATACAAGAATAGTAAGAAGTATAAAATATTTGAATCAAAAAAAATGGTTTAATTATTCCATATTTCCTTCATAGTGCTAATAAATGTTTTCATTTCATTCATGGTACCTATACTCACTCTTCCCCATTTATTACCGTTTAGTTCTTTAAAGTCATCACGAACCAGAATCTTTTTGTCTGCCATATCCTTGGCAAATTGTCCTTTGTATTGATCAATTGGAAACATGACAAAATTTGCCTGAGAAGGCACCGCTTTTATATTCATTGCCTGCAAAGCTTTGGTGGTATAGTCTGCCGCCTCTCGGTTTTTTTGTAAATACATTTGCAAGAATTCTTCGTCATCTAAAGCTTCCAAAGCCGCCATCATTGAACTCCTAGAAACTCCAATTGAGCCAGAGGCTTGGTATTTTGCCATATTTTTGATAGTGTCGGTATGCCCAATAATATAACCCACACGCAGGCCAGCAAAGCCATATA
>DAIQBE010000743.1:0-1572 GCA_036781325.1 Leadbetterella sp.
AATCTTGATGTTACATTCTGCAGCCGCTTGACAAATTTCTTCGATTCTTTCTTTAGCTTTATGATAACTTATTTGTTCTTCTGAATCAAAAATATAATTAGGAATATGCTTTTTTTCTAATAAATCAACGGATACTAAACCTGAAACTTTAAAAACCGAAAAAGGAATTTTTTCCTTATTTTCAAAGGCAAATTGAATGGTTTTAATGATTTCTGTTTTGGTAAAATCAAAATCATTCTCGCTCCCCTCTCCTTCCACCGAATAATCTAAAATTGTCCCAACGGAGAAGTTGTGTAATTCATTTATAGTACTTTTGCATTCAGAAATATTTTCCCCACCACAAAAATGTTCAAAAATTGTATTTTTTATGACTTTTTTTATTGGCAAACCAATTTTCAAGCTTTCTTTAATAAAAAAAGTCCCTATCTTTGTGAGCCAATTTTGGTTCATGAGGGCGAAAATGGAATATACTTTTTTTAGTTTGAAATGGCTGTAGTGTTCAAAAGATGTTTTAGTGTTTTGAAAATCAATTTCTGGGAAAGGTTTTGACTTCGGCATTATTAAGCATTTGTAAGATGAATGGCACAAAGATATTAGAAACGTTTTAATAAATATAAATTAGTTTAGGAATTTACTTAAGGTTCAAAATTGGGCCAGACTTTAATTTAATTATCAATGAAAGCAAATTTAGACGTTTTACCCATAGATAGTTGGGTAAAAACTGGTGGTAAACCATTAATAATAGCTGGGCCTTGTAGTGCCGAAAGCGAAGAACAAGTATTGGAAACTGCCCGTGGCATTGCTAAAAATGGCTTTGCTCATATTTTAAGAGCGGGAGTATGGAAACCGAGAACAAGACCGGGTAGTTTTGAAGGAAAAGGAGAAGAAGCTTTGCCTTGGTTACAAAAAGCAAAAGCGGAAACTGGACTTATGACGGCTGTTGAAGTTGCTACTCCTCAACATGTAGAATTAGCCTTAAAATATGGCGTAGATGTTCTTTGGATTGGTGCCAGAACTACAGTAAATCCATTCAATGTTCAAGATTTGGCTGATTCACTTAAAGGGGTAGATGTGCCAGTTTTAATTAAAAACCCTGTTAATCCTGATATAGCTTTATGGTTAGGGGCTTTTGAAAGAATTGCAGGAGCAGGAATAAATAAATTAGGTGCCATTCATAGAGGTTTTTCTAATGCGCAAGAAGCAAAATATAGAAATTCTCCTATGTGGCAAATCGCTGTTGAATTTAAAACCTTTTTTCCTCAAATACCCATGATTGGTGACCCTAGTCATATGGCGGGAAAAAGAGCATTATTAGCGGAACTTACACAAAGGGCAATGGATTTAAACTATGATGGTTTAATTATAGAATCACATAGAAATCCTGATGAGGCTTGGTCTGATGCTTCTCAGCAACTTACCCCTGATGCTTTAGCAGAAATGTTAAATGGTATAGAGTTTAGAAAACCTACCTATGGCGTTGATTTTCAAAGCCAATTAGAAACACTAAGGGAACGCCTTGACAATATTGATAGAGAGCTTTTGGAAGTTTTGGCTAGCAGAATGTCAGTTGTT
>DAIQBE010000744.1:0-1566 GCA_036781325.1 Leadbetterella sp.
TAAACTCCTTTCCACCAAAAACGCTGGTATCCTATAGTAGGTGCAAGTATTCGGGCATGCCCAGGATAGTTTTTTCCTGGTGCATCAAATGATGATGATCCAAAAGGGATACCTATTGGCCAGGAGTAAATGGATCTTTTAAATTCAAAAGAAACAACATCTTTAGGTGTTATTCTATATCCCACATTTAATTGCACATATTCAGGTGCGTTTGGGTCATCAGGAATCAAATTTCCTAACATCAAGAATGAACTCCCAACATACCACCTTTTGTAAGTGCTGTCTTGTTTGGGATGTTGTGCTTTGAGTTGTAGAGTGCTTGCCATCATTAAATTGAAGGCGAAACATAAAAAATTCTTTTGCATATCAATACTATTAGTTGTAAAATGATACTGCAAAAGTAAATTGGCTAGA
Organism: Leadbetterella sp.; assembly: GCA_036781325.1. GTDB lineage: Bacteria > Bacteroidota > Bacteroidia > Cytophagales > Spirosomataceae > Leadbetterella. The sequence continues at coordinate 415 of DAIQBE010000744.1, forward strand.
TGCCATAACTCGTTCACTTAAGTTAAGAAATGACGCTTAACCTTTATCTTTCTCCATAATTCTTGCTCTTAACCTACTTAATGATTGGGGTTTGATACCTAAATAGCTCGCTAATTGATGCTGTGGCACACGCTGGATAAGGTCAGGTCTTTTTTGTACTAGATTCAAATACCGTTGTTCGGGCGAAGAAGTCTTAAACTCATCAAAATTGATTTGTTCTTTGGCTAATAATTCTTCCGAGAATTTTCTACACATTATTTCAAATTTAGGGAATTTAGTAAGTATTTCATCTCCATTATTTGGGTCTCCAATAGTTAGTATAGTATCTTCTACACAACTTATGAAATATTCAGACGGGGCATTATTTTTTACACAATGAGGTGTCAGTTCTTCCATTTCTGTAAAAAAGGCGGTAGTTTTTTCTTCCCCATCTATGATATAATATTTCCGTAAGCATCCTTTTAAAACAAAATAGCAATCTTGTGATTTCTGTCCTTCTTTGAGTAAAATAGTCCCTTTTTTAATAGAGCGGAAAATGTCCATCGAAAGTATTGCATTCTTCTCATCTTCTGTCAGGGAAATGTATTTTGATATAAAGTCAATTAGTAAATTTTTCATTGTTTTTATATGTTGTTATGCTATTGGCATTTGATACACTTGTTACAAAAGTCAGTCTATGTAAAGACTATTCTCACAAATATAGTTGAAAAGCTCTTAGAAAAGCTGCTTTAATTTTTTATTTGTATTAGGTAAAACAAACACTTTCAGCCTTGACTATACAAAACCAATCAAACCACTTTATCAGTTAAAATTTTAAGAAAAACCAAACATCATCTTCTACCTCTTGCCTCGTAATAAACCAATGCATTAGCAGGCAAGATGGACATACAGAGACAGAAGGACTAGCATAGGCTGTGGTGGTGGAGAGAAATGCCGAAAACTACTCTTTCCAAAAACCAAATATTGCGTAAATCATACCAAGAACATGTAAAAAAAATAAGGAATTTAAGTTTTTCACTGCATGACGTTTCAGGGCCTTGAGATGAAGAGATTAAGAATATTAAACTTCATAGGAATACCTAACTTCCACCTTGTACAAATGTGTCTACAAAGCACATTACCGCCAGTATCGCAAACGTCTGTTAAGCAGAT
>DAIQBE010000745.1:0-1549 GCA_036781325.1 Leadbetterella sp.
TTTAAGTGTCAAATAGGCATTAAAGATCATAAAAAAGGAGACTTCTTATATTTTATAAGTCTCCTTTTTTAATAATTCTATTGTTTTTTTCTCATCTATTTTGGAAAAATGTCCTCCTATTCAAAAAATGGAACACCTGGAGTCGCATATTTTCTCATTGCTTCTTGATTGATTTCGACTCCAATTCCGGGTTTATCCGAAACCGTAATTTTGCCGTCTTTTACCATAGACACATCGAAATTTACAATTTCTGAAAACATCTTATCTTTGTGGAAATAAATTTGCCATTCTAGAATCATAAAATTGGGTACAGATGCACACACATGAGCAGAGGCCATTGCACCTAAGTAGGATGCCACCATATGTGGAGCAAATGGCACATAATAAAGATTAGCTAAATTTGCTATCCGTTGGCCTTCTCCCAAACCTCCTGTTTTTTGTAGGTCGGGCATAATTATATCCACTGCTCCTTTTTCGAGTAATGGTCTAAAGCCATGTGCTAAATAATGATTTTCTCCAGCACAAATAGGGGTGGAAGTTTGGTCTGCAATCTTTTTATAAGCTTCAGGATTTTCTGCCGAAATGGGTTCTTCGAGCCACATTAAGTTAATGGGTTCTAAAACTTTTGCAACTCGTTCACCAGTAGGTGCGTCGTATTTTCCATGCATGTCGGCACATATATCAACATTGGGTCCAACTGCTTCACGTGCCGCCGCCATTTGGTCGTACATTCTTTGTATTTCTGCAGTGCTAGCTGTCCAGTTGTATTTGTCATATTTGTTGGGGTCATTGGCTTGATCCAAATCGAATTTTACCGCATTAAATCCAAGTTTTACAGCTTCCTTGGCAGCATCACCAAAATCAGAAGGTTTGGGTAAGCTACTTTGGTATAAAGCGGTGTCCATATAAAGTCGTACTTGGTCTCGAAACTTGCCTCCTAAAAGCTGATATACAGGCACTCCCAACGCTTTGCCGGCAAGATCCCAAAGGGCTGTTTCTACCGCACTTAAAACGGCTATAAACATACCAGATTGAGCTCCCTCAAAAAAACCTGATCTTCTAATATCTTCAAAAAGACGATGTACATTCAGTGGACTTTTGCCTTTAAGACGTTGAGCAAACATTTTTACCAAATGGTAAGTGCCTGGTGTGGCATCAACTCCTTCCCCATGACCAACTATGTCTTGATTGGAATAGATTTTAACAAATAAACTGTGACCGTTTCTTATAAAACCGCATTTTATATCAGTGATTTTCAAATCTGTGGGAGCAGAACTCTTTGGAACTACTTCAATTTTATTTTGATAATCTCGCCCAAAATTGAGTAGCGGTGCAGCAGCAAGTGCCGAGGTAATTGCAGCTTTTGAAAGAAAATTTCGTCTTGAGTTATTCATGAATTTCTAATTTTATGTTCTTTGAATTTTTAAAAGAAAAATTGCTATAAATGGAATTATTCTTGATTAATTGATTTTTTATAAAAAATCAATTCAATTCTTCGAGAAGATTCTTTTTATTAAGGAAAATAAGTAAGCATTTCAAGACTACTACT
>DAIQBE010000746.1:0-1547 GCA_036781325.1 Leadbetterella sp.
ATGAGAGTATGGCTTCTAGCATGTTTGATTATATAGATGCGGTAAGAAAAAACGGAGATTCTATAGGTGGCATTATAACTGGTGTAATTAAAAATGTACCGGTAGGGTGGGGCGAGCCAGTTTTCGATAAATTGCATGCCGAACTAGGCAAAGCAATGCTGAGTATAAATGCGGTGAAAGGCTTTGAATATGGTTCAGGTTTTGATGGGGTGAATATGCTGGGCTCTGAACACAACGATGATTTCATTTTAGAAGAAGAATCAGGAAAAGTTAAGACAAAAACTAACCATTCCGGCGGAATTCAAGGAGGTATTTCAAACGGAGAGGATATTTATTTTAATGTGGCTTTTAAACCCGTGGCTACTATAATGAAAGATCAGGATAGTGTAAATGAAGCTGGCGAAAAAGTAATTGTATCAGGCAAAGGCCGGCACGACCCTTGTGTATTGCCAAGAGCTGTACCTATAGTGGACGCTATGTCTGCTTTGGTTTTAGTAGATTTCTGGCTGCGAGCTAGAGGAAATAAAATTTGAAAACTGATTTCTCAAACCAATTCGCTTAATTCTAACCAGCGAAGTTCTTTTTCTTCTAATTTTTCAACAATAATTTCCAGGTCTTTTGAGATCTTTGAGATTTGATCAAAAGGTTTAGTGACATCTGATATTAGAAAAGTGAGCTCATCTTTTTGTTTTTCTAGTTTCGGAATCTCTTTTCCAATTTCTTCAAATTCCTTAAGTTCCTTAAAGCTAAGTTTTCGTTTTTGTTCTATTTTTTTTTCAACTGTAACAATTTTTGGAATATCTATTGTTTTAGTTTCTTTTTTTCGTTTTTCATCTTCTGCTTTTTCTTCTAACCAAAGTCTATATTCAGTATAATTCCCTGGAAAGTCTTTAATTATTCCATCGCCTTCGAAAGCAAAAACATGATCAACAATTTTATCTAAAAAATATCTATCGTGCGATACCACCATCAAACAACCTGAGTATGCCATTAAAAAATCCTCCAAAACATTTAGTGTAGCAATATCCAAATCGTTGGTAGGTTCATCTAAAATTAGAAAATTAGGATTTTCCACCAAAATTTTCAAGAGTTGAAGTCTTCGTTTTTCGCCTCCACTCAATTTTTCTATTAGGCCGTATTGCACTGCTGGAGGAAACAAAAACTGAGTCAAGAATGCAGAAACGGTTATTTCTCTTCCATCGCTCATTTTAATATAGTCCGCTATTTCCCTAACACATTCTATTACCTTCTGATCTTTCTTGAATTCAAGACCTTCTTGTTTATAATATCCAATTTTTATCGTATCGCCTTTAACTACTTTACCTTGGTCAGGCTTTAATTGGTCAGTGATTATGCTTAATAAAGTTGATTTTCCAATTCCATTTTTTCCAACAACCCCAATCTTGTCTCCTCTTTTAAAAGTATATGAAAATTCTTTAATTAATTTTGTTTCATTAAAGGATTTACTAACATGTTGAATCTCCAGAATTTTTTTTCCAATTCGGTCAGATTTCATGCTAAGCTCCAATTTTTCTTCTTTCTTTGGA
>DAIQBE010000747.1:0-1513 GCA_036781325.1 Leadbetterella sp.
TAATTTTATTAATATTTTGGTTAGGCATGAACTACCGCCTTTTTCCCTAACATTTCTGAATAGACTAAGTGTTTTTCTGAAATGCTTTCTGGTACAAATAAAAACCGTCGGTCATAAAGTTTTTCTTCCAACCAAAAGCTAACCCAATATTCGTTATTTATTATAAAAACAGACGGATCTATTAATTCAATTGACTGAAAACTTAAAGAAGGAATAGCTTCAAAAAAATGTCTCAAAACACCAGTTTGAATTTTATCACCTTCAGAACTTGTTCCAAAACCTGATGAATTTACCAAAACATTTTTTAAACTCTGCTCAGAATTATTTATCAAAACCACCTCCCATTGTTCACTATCCAGCAATCCTGGAATTATAGCCAGCAGAACATCTTTTGTTTCTGGCATTTCTATATCTTTCTTCATTTAATTCGGAATTCTTAATTTTTATATAAAGGTTTTGTGTGTTTTGATATAAAAAAAAGGAAAGACCATTTATTTCACTGAACTCATAGCTTTTAAACTTAAATCTAAACTTTTTGCAGAATGGGTCAAATACCCCATTGAAATATAATCTACGCCACACTCTGCATATTCTCTTACATTTTCGGGGCTTATTCCACCTGATGCCTCTACAGGGAATCGGCCATTAATAATTTTTAGAGCTTCTTTAATATTTTCAAAGGTAAAATTATCAAGCATTATACGAATAACTCCACCAACCTCTAAAACAAGTTTAAGTTCTTCCAGATTTCTTACTTCAATTTCGATGGGCAAATCCTTTTGGTGATCAATCAAATATTTTTGAGCAGCAAACAATGCATTTTTAATTCCTCCTGCATAGTCCACGTGGTTGTCTTTGATTAGAATCATGTCAAACAAGCCGAACCTATGGTTTACACCACCCCCTATTTTCACCGCCCATTTTTCAAGTAAACGAAATCCTGGGGTAGTTTTACGAGTATCTAATACTTTACATTTTGTGCCTTCTATTTTTTTTACTATTGTATTTGTTACAGTAGCAATGCCACTCATTCGTTGCATGCAATTGAGTACTAGACGCTCAGCAGTAAGTATAGATCTATCATTTCCTTTTACATAAAGAACTATTTGTCCATATGAAATTGGTTGACCATCAGGTATTAAAATTTCTACTTCAAGGGTGGGGTCTACTGTTTTGAAAATTAATTCAGCCAATGCCACCCCCGCTACAATTCCATTGTCTTTAACTAAAAGTCTAGCCTTTCCTTGGGCATTAGCTGGAATTGTAGAAAGTGAAGTATGGTCGCCATCTCTTACATCTTCATAAAGAGCATTTTTAATAAATGAAATTAAATCGATTTCAGAAATTCCCATTTTCCTCTATTCTACTTTTCAAAAAAATTAATCTTCCTCGCCAAATCTTCCTCCGCCGATGCTCTTTCCAAAAAACAAAGCATTTAAAAATATTTTGTTTGTTCCATACCAAAATGCTCTAAAATTTGGATTATCTGAAATACTAATAATCTTTCCAGCAC
>DAIQBE010000748.1:0-1510 GCA_036781325.1 Leadbetterella sp.
ACAGCATGTCTTGTTCAGGACCCTCTTTGGCAATATCATTTGCAAATGTAAAAGAAGAAGAACTAACCACAGAAGTTACAGCTGAAACAATGGATGAAGCTACACCTGAATTCAAAGTGAATGTCTATCCTAATCCATCCAGCACCGATTTCACTTTACAAGTTGTCAGCAAAAGTAATGAACCAATTACGGTAAGGTTGATGGATACGAATGGTGCTATTAGGAGTATAAGTGAAGTGCCATTAAAAGCTTCCAATGTTAAAGTAGGTGGTACGCTCTGGCCAGGAACCTATTTCGCAGAAGTGGTACAGGGACTAAATAAAAAGGTTGTAAAACTGATTAAAATCAATTAATCTATTTGAAATCTATATTTGAAAGGAGGCTGTTAATATGGCCTCCTTTTTTTTGAAATAGACTTCAAAACATTTGAAGCCAAAAAACTCAATAGAAAATCGGCTTCAATAAAAGTCGAAGGCGACCCCCGTTACTACATCGGAAAGCCCTTTAGAAAATGAATTTATTAATTGATATATTCGTTTAAAATTAAATTTAAAAGAATGAACCCTAAAAATCTATTAGAAAAAGATATCATTGGTAGTATTGGGATCGAAAAATACATCTGCAAAGTGATTTGGAGAAATGGAATATTAGTCATTGACGAACCAGTCGATATTGGCGGAAAAGACACAGGACCAGACCCTTACACTACACTTTTAGCTTCATTGGCTGGATGTACCCTTTCAACGCTTAGAATGTACATTGATAGGAAGGGCTGGGATATCCCAGAATTTTCGGTTCAACTTAATATGCATCAAGAAACTGAAAATGGCTTCAGTACGATTATTAAAAGAGAGATTCAATTTCCTAGTACAGTTTCAGAGGAGCAAAAAGAAAGATTATTATATATTGCAAGCAAATGTCCTGTATCAAAAATATTAGAAAACACTATCACAATTAAAACAACCACCTAAATATGGAAGTAAAACAAAAAGAAAATGGAGAAAGAGGCCAGTTCTATATTGAAAAAGAAGGGGTTTTATTGGCTAAAATGACTTATGTTTGGGCTGGCAAAGATAGAATTATTATAGATCATACCGAGGTTGATGAAGCATTGAAAGGGATGGGTGCTGGCAAACAGATGGTAAGTAAGGCGGTAGATTTTGCCCGAGAGAAAGGCATTAAAATAGTTCCACTATGTCCATTTGCGAGAAGTGTATTTGACAAAGTCAAAGAATTTAGTGACGTATTGTAAAATTTAAAAATATGGAAAAAAATAGTATCATAAAAGAATATACCAACGGTGAAATTACTGTTGTTTGGCAAGCCTCCAAATGTATTCACTCTGCCAATTGTGTTAAGCATCTTCCATCTGTTTTTAAACCACAACATCATCCTTGGATTAACTTGGAAAATGCCACAACTGAACATATCGTTTCAACTGTTTCAAAATGTCCTTCGGGGGCATTGAGCATGAAACACATAAAAGATTAAAGAACCATTAAACATTAAT
>DAIQBE010000749.1:0-1508 GCA_036781325.1 Leadbetterella sp.
AGCATTTCGGGAAGCAGTGACAAAGCCAGTTATTTACTTTCTGGAAGATACTTTGGACAAGACGGTTTATTCAGATACAATTCTGATGATTACCGAATTTTTAACTTTACCGGTAAAGGATCAATTCAATTATATAAATGGTTAAAAGTGACTAACATGTCTCAATATTCTGATATGAAATATCATAATCCTCTGAATGTTGGAGAGGGTGGTGGCGTATGGAGAAATATTGCTGATGAAGGGCACGCTATGTCGCCAATGTTAAATCCAGATGGTTCTATTTCTTTTTCTGCTGCTTACAGCATTGGAGATTTTTATTATGGCAAAAATGGAATCGATAATAACAAAAAAGTTTTTAGAAATACGAGTGGTTTTGCAACTGAGTTTTTTAATAAGAAATTTAGAATTAAAGGAGATTTTACTATTCAAAATACAGATAATAATGACCGAACGAAAGCAGTACAAGTTCCTTATAGCATTAAACCAGGGGTGGTGTCTTATGTAGGTACTACTACAAACACCATTAATGATGTATACAGGGAAACCACCTATATGACCACAAACTTGTACTCAGAATATGAAAATACCTTTAAAAAGAATCATTATTTGAAATTTATGGTGGGGTATAATTATGAACAATCTAATTTCAAAAGGCTTTCAGCTCAAAGAAACGGCTTAATATTTGAAGACGCAAACGATATTAATTTGGCTTTGGGGCAGGTAATCACCACTACAGGAGGCTGGGAAATTTGGAAAATTCAAGGAGGTTTCTCAAGACTCAATTACTCATTTAAAGACAAATACCTTTTAGAGATTAATGGTAGATACGACGGATCTTCTAAATTTCCTGCCAACCAAAGATTTGCATTTTTCCCCTCTTATTCAGTGGGTTGGAGAGTATCAAATGAGCCTTTTTGGAAGGTTTCAGATAGAATTGTTTCTGATTTAAAAATAAGAGGTTCTTATGGTTCTCTTGGCAATGGAAATATTAATTCCTATGCTTATTTAGAACAATTTGGCATTTCACAGTCGGGCTTAATTCTTAATGGACAAAAGCCTCAGTTTACAAGAAACCCTTCAGTAATTCCTCAAGGACTAACCTGGGAAACTGCTACTACTTCAAACGTTGGCATTGATCTATCTATGTTAGGTAATAAGCTAAGTTTTATTGCAGATGCTTATATTAGAAAAACTACCGATATGTTCACTGTTGGTTTGACACTTCCCGCTGTTTTTGGTGCAACTGCACCTAAAGGGAATTATGCCGACTTAGAAACCAAAGGTTGGGAAGCAATGCTAACCTATCGCGACAAAGTAAATCTAGGCTCAAGTCCAATGAATTTTGATATAAGACTTACGATGTCAGACAATACTTCAGTTATCAAAAAATATAATAATCCCGAAAAACAACTGAGCGACTACTATGAAGGTCAAGTTTTAGGAGAAATTTGGGGCTATACCACCGCAGGGTTCTTCACTTCGGCAGAAGATGTTAAGAATAGTGCAAC
>DAIQBE010000750.1:0-1508 GCA_036781325.1 Leadbetterella sp.
CAATGCCGGGATTAAATGGACAATATAGATTAATTGAATTGGAGTCTCTTTAAGTATAAAATACGTTAAAAAACATTAATCTAATTTTTTGTTTACTATTAATTATTGCTGTTTCTGAACAAAATACAATACCTATCATCGATTCAGCATTGATATTCCATTTACAAGAAAAACATGTTCATGCTAGTAGTTTGGGCACTTGCCCAATGGTGATAAATTAGTAGCTATTGTAATAAAGAAGAATGACATTCTTATGGCTCATTTATGAGTTAGCGGCGAACCTTTAGCGGTACAAAAAAGTGAATCATCGAACTATGTTGAATCTTGGACAGGAGAGACTCAAACAAAGCTCACATATTATGAATCTTTGTCTTTTTTGATTGAATTCACGTTTGATAAATAGCCTTTTTAATTTATAATTTGGATTTAAAATGTAGACATCCAATTTTCTTTTGAACCTAGCTATTACACAAAGTTTCACAAAGGATTCACAAAGCTCACATATTATGAATCTTTGTCTTTTTTGATTGAATTCACGTTTCATAAATAGCCTTTTTAATTTATCATTTGTAATAAGAGGTCGGTAAGCCCATTTTCTTTTAAACCTAGCTATTACACAAAGTTTCACAAAGGATTCACAAAGTTTCACAAAGCTCTTATTTTATGAATCTTTGTCTTTTATGTTTGAATTCACGAAATAAAACATTTAAAAAATTACTTCTTTCTAGAGAAACATTCTTTCTGCAATTAAGACGGCTTCCGGCTTCCCAACATCCAAAACCAGGTCGTTGCTATGGTCATAACCTATTATTTTATTATCGGCACATAGATCAAGATAAAGGTCTATCATTCCGAATTTCCCTCGGAAATTTATCTTATCAAAAATATGATTAGAAATAACATGAATACCACTAAAAGCCATTGGTGTGGGCACTGCAGTATCTAATTTTAGTTTTCCAGGTAGTTTTATTTCTTCGGTTTTTATGTTTTTCCAGCCTACCATTTCATGATTTGGATTGAAAAGCAAATAGCGGCTTGTTTCTCGCTTAGCTACGGCCAAAGTTGCTAGAGCCTGATTTTTTCTGTGTTGATTTATCAATACATTCAAATCTAAGTTTGTCAAAATATCACAATTCATTACCACAAAAGTCTCGTAGCCTTCCAACAGCTTTTTGGCTTTCAAAAGTCCGCCTCCAGTTTCTAAAACGGCGTCTTTTTCGTCACTGATGCTGATGTTGCTTCCCCAACCTTTGTTGGCTTTTATAGTTTCTATAATCTGGTCGGCAAAGTGATGGACATTTACAACTACTTCGGTAATTCCAAATTTTTGGAGGTATTCCACATTGCGTTGAAGCAAAGATTTGCCATTAACAACTGCCAAGGCCTTTGGGTGGTGGTCTGTCCAGGGTTTTAGGCGAGTGCCTAAACCTGCTGCTAATATAAATCCAGCAATTTTGTTCTTCATTTTCAAAAAGTGATAGCCGCTTTTAAGGACCCTATTTCTTTAG
>DAIQBE010000751.1:0-1506 GCA_036781325.1 Leadbetterella sp.
CAATTCTTCATCACTAAACTCCTTGTTTTCCACTGCTTTGAGTGAATCTAATAATTGGCTTACTTTACTTGCCCCAATCAAAACAGTGGTAACTCTGGAATCTTTTAAAAGCCATGCTATTGCCATTTGGGCTAAGCTTTGTCCTCTGGTTTCGGCTATTTCATTTAATGCTTTTACTTTAGTAATAGTTTCAGGTAAAACTTGGTTTATTTGCAAAAAGCCACTTTCTTTGGCTGCTCTTGAATCTTCCGGTATCCCTTTTAAGTATTTGTTGGTCAACAAGCCTTGTGCAAGAGGAGAGAAAGGAATACATCCAACACCGTTTTCACCCAGAACATCCATTAGCCCATTTTCGGGTTCTCTAACCAGCATGGAGTATTTGGGTTGATGAATCAAACAAGGTGTGCCTAATTGCTTCAGAATTGCCAAAGCCTCTTTGGTTTGTTGAGCATCATAGTTGGAAAGTCCTACATAAAGTGCCTTACCTTGTCTTACCAAAGTGTCTAATGCCCCCATAGTTTCTTCCATTGGAGTGTTAGGGTCTGGTCTATGGGAATAGAAAATATCCACATAGTCTAATCCCATTCTTTTTAAGCTTTGGTCACAACTTGAAATAAGATATTTTCTTGAACCCCATTCACCGTATGGACCAGGCCACATTAAATAGCCTGCCTTCGAAGATATGATGAGCTCGTCTCTATAAGGCAAAAAATCTTTTTTTAATAGTATTCCAAAATTTTCTTCGGCAGACCCTGGAGGAGGACCGTAGTTATTAGCGAGATCAAAATGTGTGATTCCTCTATCAAAAGCGGTTCTGAGCATTGATCTGTAATTTTCGAAAATATCCACTCCACCGAAATTATGCCAAAGGCCTAATGAGATTTCGGGTAATTGAATCCCACTTTTTCCACATCTTCTGTAATTTATTTTTGAATATCTGTCTTTTTCTGCTTGGTACATAATAATTTATTTTTTACCACCATTGGTGGATTGTATTTTTAAAATGGGCTAAATAAATATCTTTAACTTTTTGCATTTGGGCCTCTGTTATTGATGGTAAATGAATAGCCGAAACATTGTTTTTTATTTGCTCTGGACTTGAAGCACCTGGTATAACACAGGAAACTTCCTCAAACATTAAAATCCAGCGTAAAGCTATTATGGCTAAATTGGTATTGTTTTCAAAAACTTCTTTTAATTCATTTACTACATTCAATCCAATTGGAAAAGGTATTCCTGAAAAGGTTTCTCCTTTATCGAACATTTCACCATTTCTATTAAAAGAGCGGTGATCGCCAACGTCAAAGTTAGTTTCGCCAGAGTAGGTTCCAGTCAAAAGACCACTGGCAAGAGGTACTCTGGCTATGATACCAATATTTTTTTTCTTAGCCTGCTCAAAAAAAAGTTCAGAAGGCCTTTGTCTAAGCATATTGAAAATAATTTGAACAGAGGCTACATTTTCGAATTCTATTCCTTTTAAAGCTTCTTCTATTTTTTCAACACTTA
>DAIQBE010000752.1:0-1484 GCA_036781325.1 Leadbetterella sp.
GATGACTTCGTCACTACTGGTGGTCGATTTCCAGTCCCATTCAGGGTCTGAGGCGTGTTGCCAACGTTCTGGATCAGAAAGTTTTTCAATAAATCCACTACGCTCAAACGACCTGGAAGGAAAACCTGGAATGCCATTGACGGTGTAGAGTCGTTCCATTGCATCCAGCGATTCTCTACAGTTTTGAAGAGCCTCTGGGCTTTTTGTGGTGGCGTACCTGAAAATCTCACCACCCAAATACATGGAAGTCCAGAGCCCATCATTGTCAGAATCGGCCAGATATCCCGTGGAGACATTCCCTTTTTCCATCTGCTCGAGCGAAGCATTGAAACCATTTCTGATATGCCGGCTTCTTACTTGCTTATCAAATAGTTCTGCTTTTTGGGCCAATGTCATTTTTTTGAAGCAAATTTGCCCCAAACCTGCGTCTGTCAATATCAAAATAGAATTTTCTGGACCTGCTGAAATGTCGATTACTTTATTGCTCGGTAGCCATCGTTCTCCATTGTAATAGTCAAATTTACCATCTGGACGCTTAGCAAACGCTCCATTTTGGGTTCCAAACCAAACTTTATCACCGATTACTTTCACCGCGGTTATTTCTGTCCAAGGCAATTTTTGTTGCATAAGGCCTTGATTTTTAGTGGAAATATTATATTCAAAATAGCCATTATTTGTTCCTATAACAAGACCATTGGCAGAAATATCAAAAGCCGTAAAATCTGAACCACTCAAAATTTTATTTAATGAATTGGTATTTAGAGAAAATGTTGAAAGCGATTTTTTGCTTAAAACCCAAAAAGTATTGTTGCTGGGCTGAAATTTAATGTCCAAAACCTCATCATCGCTCAAATCGCCTTTCCAAAGGGTTTGTGAGTTTTTTACAAAATTCAGATGCTGTCCATCCGATATCAAGAATTCAAAATCTTGCCCTGCTTCAAAAATTGAGGCTTTTGGAAGACTATGTTTGGAGTACAAACTCCCAGCCCAAGCGTTGCTAATAATAGCTTTATCATCCAAAAGCACAAATTGATTTTTATAAGCACCCAAGGCAGTAATATTTTTTCCTTTCAGTGACCTATATGATTTGTCTACTAACAATGTTCCTGGGTTCAAAAACTGGCCATTATGCGGCACCATGATACCTTTTTCTGCAAAAACTTTTATGTTACCATTTCGGTCTGAAGATACCTTTTTGAAAACTTCTTTTCCGTAATATTTTATAGAAAAATCCTGCCAGTAAGGTTTATCCTGATAAACTGGCTTTTTGGTCTGAGCTAAAACTACATGAAATGAGAGACAAAAGACAAAAAACAATCGATTCATTCGTATTTATTTTAGATTTTCGAAGGGTTTACAACAACGTATTTTATGGATTTCATTTCCCCATGCAAATGGTACGAGTATGTAATGTGCAACAGCCCATCTGTGGTTTGGATTAGGCAGGGATACGAAAATCCGCCCGCTTTTGGTTCCATATTTTC
>DAIQBE010000753.1:0-1455 GCA_036781325.1 Leadbetterella sp.
CATGACACTATTAAAAATAAAAAAAGCGATTCATTTCAAGAATCGCTTTTTTTTTATGTTGTTTTTTTTAATCCCTCTTCCCAAAAAATCGTTTTGGTTTTTTATTGTCTGAAGAGGTTCTGCTTTGTTCCTTATGCTGTGGTCTTCCTCCCGCATTCTGGCTATTAGGTTTTCTGAAGTTAGGATTTGGTTTCCTTTGTTCTTGCTTTACTTGCGGAGTATCTTCTGCCTCCGTCGGTTCAAATCCTTTTATGATTTCACTTTTTAGCGTTTGACTTAAAAGTTTTTGAATAGCTTTCAAGTAATCCATTTCATCCATGCTTACCAATGAAATTGCATCCCCTCCGGCACCTGCCCTACCTGTTCTGCCAATTCTATGCACATAATCTTCAGGAACATTTGGAAGCTCGAAGTTTATAACATAAGGTAAAAGAGGAATATCTAAGCCTCTTGCAGCAATGTCGGTGGCAACTAAAACTTTGATATCGCCCGATTTGAAATTGCTAAGAGCCTTGGTACGCGCATTTTGGGTTTTATTTCCATGAATTGCCGCTGAACTTATGCCACTTTTATCTAACCTTTCGCTTAGTTTGTTAGCTCCATGTTTCGTTCTAGTAAAAATCAATACCTGTTGCCAATCCCCATCTTTAATTAACTTAACTAGTAAATTGGGCTTTTGACTTTTATCTACGCGAATTATTTTGTGTGTAACTTTCTCAGCCGTAATAACTTCGGGTGTAACTTCTACCAATTCAGGATCATGTAATATTCCACTCGCTAATTTTTTTATTTCCAAAGAGAAAGTGGCAGAAAAAAGTAAATTTTGTCTTTTCTCCGGTAAAATAGCTAAAATCCTTTTAATATCTTTCGCAAAGCCCATGTCTAGCATACGATCTGCTTCATCCAATACTAAAATTTCTACATTGGCAATAGACAATAGCCGCTGCTGATATAAATCTAGCAATCTTCCCGGCGTCGCAATCAATATATCAATTCCATTTTTTAAAGTAGCTACTTGAGGGGCCTGATTAACACCTCCAAAAATTACGGTAGACCTAATATCTAAAAATTCACTATAGGCTCGTATATTATCTTGAATTTGAGCGGCTAATTCTCGAGTAGGAGTTAGAATCAAAGACCTGATATTTCTTCTACCTTGTCTTGGATTCTCTGAAAGTATCTGTAATATTGGTAAAGTAAAGCCTGCTGTTTTTCCAGTCCCTGTCTGGGCAGATGCTAACAAATCGTGCCTTTTCAAAACTAAAGGGATTGCTTTTTGTTGAATGGGAGATGGCTCAGTGTAGCCTTTTTTTTCTAAAGCTTTTAGTAAGCTTTCTGAAAGTCCTAGAGAAGTAAATGACATAAATTTGGTTTGTGAAATGTAATCCAAAAAGATGCCATTTCTATTTTTAAAACACAAAGGTAAGCCTTTTTAAGGTTATATTTAAATTTAGG
>DAIQBE010000754.1:0-1446 GCA_036781325.1 Leadbetterella sp.
ATATGGGGTAAACAAAATAATTGCCCTGCCATATAATTTTCCATAAGGTCGCTCATTTTATGCGATTTATTTTCATCATAAAACAAATTATTTTCCAGTGCATTATCCCATAAACTTTGGTGAACATGCCCGCTACATCCCGGTAAATTCTCGTCCCACTTGGCCATAAAAGTAGCCATTATGCCCTTCTTGTAGGCAATTTCTTTTACTGACGATTTAAACAAAACTGCTCTATCGGCAGCTTCCAAAATATCAGAATAAGCAATGGCAGCTTCATAAACTCCCGGACCTGTTTCTGTATGAAGTCCTTCAATTGGCACATTGAATTGTTTCAATTGCGTAAATAAATCAGAAAAAAAGTCATTTCTAAGCGTGCTTCTTAGTAAAGAATAGCCAAACATTCCGGGGCTTAAAGGTTTTAGCTGATGAAAATTTTTATCATGTATACTTTGAGGTGTTTCTTCAAAATTAAACCATTCAAATTCTTGACTAAAAAATGGAGAATATCCTTGGTTCCTAGCTTGAAAAATAATTTTTTGCAATAAGCTTCTTGGGCAAATGGCATTTGATTTCTCTTTTTCTTCAATTAATTCACATAAGAAAAAAGGTATATCATTTTCCCAAGGAATTTTCCTAAAAGTACTTAAAACTAATTTGGCGGGTGCATCTGGGTATCCAGAATGCCAACCTGTAAATTTTGAATTGTCATAAGCAACATCAGACATGTCCCAACCAAAAACCACATTACAAAATCCTAAAGGTGATTTTAGAATCGAAAAAAACTTTTCAGTGCTTATATATTTACCCCGTAAAACTCCATCAATATCAACCAAAGCCACTTTAACCCTTTGGTCTTTATGATTTTTTACATAATCCAACACTTCTTCTTCAGACATCTAACTAATTGGTTTTTTATTGAACAGCTTAAAAAGAATATATGAAAATAAAAGTATCCCCAAATATATAAAAAACAATTTGGCATTAAAAACAGCCACAGCAACAAATGAAGAAATGGCTAAAACTAATGCCAAAATCGGAGTAATTGGATAGAATGGGACTTTGTAAGGCCTTTTCAAATTTGGTTCTTTAGTTCTTAATCTTAGCAATGAAAAAATTGCAATTATATATAAACTAAGAGCTCCGATTACAGCAATAGTAATTATATCTGCGGTTCTATTGGTAAAAAGTGCAATAATTCCAACGCCCATATTAAATACTAAAGCATTAGCTGGTGTCTTGAATTTTGAGTTTACTTTACCTAAAAAATTTGGCGCATATCCCACTTTCCCAAATTCATAGGTTGCTCTTCCTGCTGCTAAAATTAATCCATGGAATGAGGCTATTAAGCCAAAAATTCCAATTGTTAATAATAGATGAAAAAGCAAAGTTTGGTCTCCGACAACCTTTTTCATAGCCATTGGAAGGGGTGAATCAGTAGTTTCACCA
>DAIQBE010000755.1:0-1445 GCA_036781325.1 Leadbetterella sp.
GAGAATTGGCCTACTCCTTTTCTGAAGAAATATTCGGTCCTATAGCTTGTATTATTAAAGCAAAAAATGAAAATGAAGCGGTAGAAATTGCAAATGAGACCACTTTTGGATTAGGTGCAAGCGTATGGACAGCGGATATTGAAAAAGCTAAAGTACTGGGGTATGGAATTGATTCAGGGTCAATTTTTATTAACTCAATGGTAAAATCTGATGCCTCATTGCCATTTGGCGGCACAAAGTCCTCTGGATATGGAAGGGAATTAGGTGCAATTGGATTTCATGAATTTGCAAATATTAAATCCTTTTGGGTAGAAGAAGTATAAGTTTGGTTTATAGGTTTTTCTTTTTAACTTTAAAATTATTTTAATATTTAACTTAAATTTATTTAAAAATGGACAAGATTAGACCTCAATTCTTAACAATTTTATGTGTTTTGACTTTTATTGGAAGTGCAATGGGCATTTTTGGGGCAATTTCTAATTATTCTTCTGCAGGAATGGCTTCTGGCTTAACTAAAGACGCAATGGAGGAAGCAAGAGACAAAATTGAAGAACAAAACGAAGATGAATCAGCAACAAAAATTATAGGAAAAATCTTCGATTCAGTTAATGACAATATCACAGAAGATAAGATAAAAAATAATGCGATGGCTAGTGGGATTTCAAACATTCTTACTTTAGTTGGTGCCATTTTAATGTGGGGTCTTAACAAAAAAGGATTTTGGCTTTATATTATTGGAGCAATAGTAGGAATTTTAGGTCCATTATTTATCTATGATGGTATTGTTGGTGCTATTGCGGGTGGTGGTGTGGCATTTATAAGCATAATTTTTTGTGTGTTGTATTTCTTAAACTTAAAACATCTTAGCTGATTTCCATATGCAATAACCTGATTTTTTTTGGGTTATTGTTTTTCAAATTTAGATGAAGCAATCACCGAGTTTTAATGATTTATTACTTAAAAGTTTTAAATTTAAGCCCACAGAAAGTCAATTAAAACTTTTTAAGCTAATAGAAGAGTTTGTAAATGAAGAAGAAGAAAGAACTTCTTTTATTCTGAAGGGTTATGCTGGAACTGGAAAAACCACATTCTTAGGAACATTCATTAAGATTCTCCCAAAATTCGGATGGAAATTTGAATTGCTAGCCCCTACAGGCAGAGCAGCAAAAGTAATGTCGGCTTATGCAAATAAAAAAGCTCAAACAATCCATAGAAAAATTTACAAACAAAAAGAAGATAGCTATTCTGGAAATTTGGTATTTGAATTACAAAAAAACACATCAGAAGGTACTATTTTTATCATTGATGAGGCTTCAATGATTTCAGATACTCGCGAATTTGGCAACAATGGTCTGTTGCATGATTTAATCAACTATGTTTTCGAAGGAACCGAAAATAAAATCTTATTTTTAGGCGATGAGGCTCAACTTCCGCCTGTATCAATG
>DAIQBE010000756.1:0-1439 GCA_036781325.1 Leadbetterella sp.
GGGCCCTATTTCTGCTTTAACGGAATCAATTAAACTTCCATCAGATTTATATCTGAAAACAAACCCCGCTTGCTTAAGCGAAGGAATTAATCCAGCATATAAATAGCCTGTTTCTGAATCTATAGCCAATCCACCTCCAAAAAGTCTATTTACAAAAGGTTTGTCGGAAGAAATACTTGCAGCATTTACTGAAAAGCTGTAAGTTTCCCCTTTTTGTTTAAATCCATCTGCCGCATCATAGAATGAATTTGTAAAATAAATAGTTTTCTTATCTGCACTTAACACAAACGAACTAGGGGTTTTGGTAGCAATAGGCGAAGTAATTTTTATTTTTGTTTCGACAACTTTGCTTTGGGGGTTTACTTTTACTAACTCTCCGCCCGCATAAATCCAAAGTTTATTATTGGCATCTACACCTATAACATTTGGATTTCTGCCAATTTCTATTTCTGTTTTTTTAACATCTGTTAGTATGTCAATCACGGTCAAAACTGTTTTACCTGAGCCTGTACATCCCACAAAAGCCTCATTACCAATTATTAAAATTGTTTCTGCTCCATTTTGAACTGAAATTTTCTTAATTATCTTGTTGGTATTAAGATCTAACACAGCTACATACCCTGGATTTTTATAAAAATTAGAAAAATCACCGGTGGCGTCCCAAGCGGTAATATATGCTTTAGAATCAGATACCTTTACAACATTACGAGGGTTCTCAATTTCCAAAGAAGGAATTGTCGCTAAAGATTTAAATGTTCTAGCATTTACAATCTCTATCAAATCTTTACCGGCTGTAGAGTTGTCTACCAAAATGATACCCTTATCTCCCGCTTCAGAATAACCACTAATACCACCAGCAATGGATCTAAGATTCTCTTTTTGAAAAATATCAAAACTAACAGCGGAGGAGTTTCTTTGGATTAAGCTTAAACTTCCATTATTGTCAGAAAAGTTTCCAGAGTTTATGACTATCACGCCGTTGTCATAAGGTAAAGAAGGAACTGATTGGCTGGTTTCACATGAAGAAAGCAAAACACATAGACTACTAAATATCAATAAATTACGTTGCATATATACTGTTTATTTGTTATGAAAATGATAGGATAATGTTAAAGCCAAAGTACGCAATGGCATGGCATTCTTTTTTAAATTTGGATAAAGTGTATTTGTTAGATTATTACCTTGAAGCATAAGGTCTAATTGGTTATTTTTTAATAATTTTTGATAGCTAAGCATCAAATTCATTAAATAATAGGGAGGAAATGGTAAACCTGAATGATCAAAAGTAATGTATCGCTCCGAGTTGAAAAGTTGTTGAATGCTTAGCGAAAATGCTTTTCTTGTGATAGAAGATGTACTACTTACCACATGCCTTGGCACATAAATAAGCTGTTTCCCTAAAATATCTTTTGAATAGTTGCCAAATTCTTTTTGTTGGG
>DAIQBE010000757.1:0-1436 GCA_036781325.1 Leadbetterella sp.
TATTTTCTGAGTACGACCAAAAATGGCTACCAGCCAAAGTCATTAAAAAATTCTCCAGTTTGCATTACATAAACTATACAGGATATGGCAGCGAGTGGGACGAGTGGGTGGCTCCAGAAAAAATAAAAAAGTGATAGTAGTAACTCTTTAATTTTCAAAAATTATGAATATGGAGTGACTAGCAAAGTTTAATTAAAGTTTATTTAATCAATTTGGTATTGCATAAAAAGGCTGTGAACTAAACAATTCTTTTAGCTTACTTTATTTCACTCAATTTTGCCAAAACACCTTCATTACCTTGTATTGCATTCTGTGGTAATGGAAATGCACTATTAAAAACCCTTAAATCATCTTTGGTCAATTTAATATTCTGTGTTTCATCTGCTTTTGACAAATCTAAACCTATATGTTTGGCTAAAAATGTGTAGGCTGCTTTTCTTTTTGAGGGTCCATAATCATGCTTTTCATTAGGTAAATGAACATTTTCTACGTTTTCGGCTGCATGAAAAAATCCATAAATTCTTTGTATATGAGGAAACTCCAATTCGGGATTGTTTTTGGTCCAATCGTCACCATCTGAAACCAAAAGTAAAGGCTTAGGAGCCACACAAGCAGCTATCTCCACATTTGTGGTAGCATGACTGGACCTTACATGAATAGGCATGCCACTTTCACATACACATCCTCCAAAAAAATAACCAGAAACCATTACCACAGGTGCTGAAACTTTAACTCTTTGATCAATAGCCGCCAATAAAAAAGTTTGTGTTCCCCCTCCCGATTCACCTGAAACAGCAATGCGTTCTGGATCAACTTCTGGCATTTGAAAAATAAAATCTAAGGCCCTTAGACTATTTATTAATTGAAGCTTAAGAGCCTTCGCTATGGTATGATCGCATTGTTTCATATCCCCATGACCAATCATATCATAGGCAAAAACTATAGCTCCCATTCTGGCCATGGTGGCACAGCGTTGCTGGGTGGCATCTCCAAACCGTAGGTCGGGCCCATGCCCATGGGGTGCTAAAACTGCCGGATTCTTATCTTTTAATAGTAAGGGTTTATATAAGTTGCCTGTCACATAAATACCAGGAAGACTCTCAAAAAATACATTTTCTACTGTATATCCATTTAAGATTTTCTTACTGTGAATGGTGGCAATAACCTTTTCTCCAGCTTTAAATTTAGAAATTTCAGCTCCATCTAAAATTCCTTGCTTTATTATCTTCGCTCTTTTTTCCCATTGTTTTTTATTGCTATATAACTCGGATAATTGTTGATGCTCTTTTAAAGCCTGTTCATAATTGAAGAAATTTCTTTGTCGAAGATTTGGCATTTCAGGATTTGGCTGAGCAAATACCACATTACAACTCATAAAAAATACGAGAAGAAAAACAGGTAGTTTGAAGATGTTCATAATGCTAATTTAAAAAATT
>DAIQBE010000758.1:0-1422 GCA_036781325.1 Leadbetterella sp.
GGTAGGGAAGGGGACAAAAACAATCATCGTATGTGATCAAATAATTGATTGTACGGGAAATGCTTTAATAGCCTCCATGGCTGGTTACGATGTATTAAGAGAAGAATATACTCAACCTGGCTCATTGGTATTTAGGCTGGGAGGGTATAGTTTTGAGTCACTAGATCTCCATGCTATTCCGTCAAACTACCAAAAAGTATTGCGACAAAATATGCTTGAAAACTCTGTAAGATCAAGTAAAGAACACAACTATGTACCTTATAGTTATGTGTATGTGCCTGGGGCTGACTCCACAACATCAGCTACACATACTGCTGCTAATAATGAAGGGAGAAAGGCTTTGCTGAAATTGGTTCGAGAGCTAAAAGCTTTGCCAGGTTGTGAAAACCTAAAAATAATAGATTTAAAAACAGAGACTGCCGTGCGAGAAACCTATCGTATTGATGGCTTGTACAAAGTTGTAAAAGAAGATTATACCTCTGGAAAAGTATTTGATGATGCTATTTCCTATTCTTTTTATCCAATAGATTTACATAGAGAAGGCAAGACGATTTACCAAGAGTTTTTAAAGCCTGGTGTAGTTGCAAGTATTCCTTTACGGTCTTTGATACCAAAGCGAAGTAAGAATTTTCTGGTTGCTGGTCGATGTGTAAGTAGTGATAGATTGGCAAACTCTGCACTCCGTGTGCAAGCATCTTGTATGGGAATGGGTCAGGCGGCAGCAGTGGCTGCTGTCTTGGCTTTAAGGCAAGGTGTTTCACCCGAACAAGTCGATATTAATAAGGTTAAAGAAATATTGAAAAAGAATGGAGCCATAATTCCAAACAATATGTAAGATGACCAAAATTCAATTTATTGGTGTAATTGTTATTGGTTCGGCCTTGCTGTTGGGTACTTCATTATCAAAGGAAGAACAAAATATTGCTTATTGGCAAGAACCTACCATTAAAAGCTCCCTTGCTGACGAGCCTTTGGTTTTGCAATCCATTGAAGATACAACTAGTGCTGAATCCATATTTTTGCAAAAAACGAAGGATAATATTCCGCTATTCTTTTTTAAAAAAATAGTCGGAGAAGTCTGCTCCAGCAAAGAATGTCGCTTGCTAGATATTGAAATTTATTGGAATATAACTGGCCGATATTTAGGTTTTAAATTGCCCAAAGGCGAATATTTAAGTAAGAATGATCATGAGCCATTTACCGAAAAAGAATACCTACAATTACAT
This sequence comes from Leadbetterella sp., assembly GCA_036781325.1. GTDB lineage: Bacteria > Bacteroidota > Bacteroidia > Cytophagales > Spirosomataceae > Leadbetterella. Next base: position 1,227 of record DAIQBE010000758.1, read on the forward strand.
TCAATATTAGCAGATGAGTCCCTACCATTAGATAAAGTTTCATCTGGAGAGTTATTGCAAAAACCCGAGCTTGGCGTAGATGCTATTTCCGGTGCTACCTCTAAAACCATCGTTGATATGGTCGTGAAGGGAGCAGCATATACCACTTTTAAACTATGGAACGTTGTGAATGGAAGCACTATGGATAAAGTTGCGG
>DAIQBE010000759.1:0-1416 GCA_036781325.1 Leadbetterella sp.
CAAAACCACCCATTAATGACCATTTATTTTTTTCTGGCTCAAAGTTTCTTTTGATAATTAAGATTTTTAAATCTTCTCCATCAAAGCCAATTACTATGCAATCCATGGCAACCAAAAGGCGTGTAGTATGCGGATATTTTTTCATAATTTCCTATGCTTATAGTATCAAATAATCTAATTGTTTGATACCGACACAATATTACACTATTTAGATTTTTTTCTCAAATACCTAAAAAAGAAATACTATTTTTATCTAATTTAACCTAAAATGAAATTGTTATTGAAACATCCTCTGTTCATTTTAAGCCTTTGTAAAACAATTAATGCACCCTGAAATTCCATTTAGAATTATCGCTATTAAAGTCAAATTCGGCAAGCATTGGAGTACTATCCCCTGAGGATACCAAGGCCAGTTTTTTGTTCGAATTGGGTACTAATTTGGGCATTATTCTGTAGGTTCCGTCAGTTAGCTGGTCGATTCGCCATAATTGTTCTTGGTTATCAGTAAAAGTAGGTACCGTTATTACCTGAGCATCGGGAGTTGCAGATAATGCTCGTTCTGTGCCTTCTATTACAATCTTATAATAAGGGCCACCTAAATAGCCTGTGGAATCGGGGGCATCCGAAATAGTCCATTTTTGATGTGGCCGAAACATATAATCGCCAATACGCACATTAATGTTGCCAGTTGGCCAATTTTTGATTACATCGGCTAATTCCTGTGCTGGAACTGGTTTAATAGGTTCGGTATTGGTTTGGCCAAAACCTCGCTGGGCATTAGCCATTCTACTAAAATCTACCGCAAGTTCTAAACCATATCCTCTCCTTACCGATTCTATTTCATAAGTTCCTTCTTTAAATTTTTCACCAGCTATTGGCCAACCATCTTTCCAAACAATTGGTAAAATGCCTAATACGCTTCGGCCACTTTGATTTAAGTCTGCTTCATAATGTATTGACATTTTTTCAATACCTTTTTCAAGAATTACTCGTCCAAAATGACCTGGGCCAATTAATCGCTCACGAGTAGCCACTACCATTTTGCCACCACCCTCCAGCATGCTTCTGCCCACATTATCGATGTATGGTCCCGTAACTTTTTTGGAACGACCCACCACTACATTATAAGTTGAGTTTGCACCATCGCAACAGCTACCGTGAGTTGCAAGCAAATAATACCAGCCGTCACGATAGATTAAATCGGCGGCTTCACACACTATAGCCACATCTACAGGTTTGTTTCCAGCTTTAAGCTTCCCTGTTTTGGGATCTAGTTCCACAATACGTGTAAACCCATAATATGTTCCATAGGCCAACCAGAGCCGACCTGAGGTGGGGTCTAACATAATGCCTGGGTCTATGGCATCGTTCTCTTCATAGCCATCCGAAGTTGCCACTATGATGGGTTCAGAATAT
>DAIQBE010000760.1:0-1402 GCA_036781325.1 Leadbetterella sp.
TCACTGGTAAAAAATATGGACTTTGGCATTTGAAGAACCAGATTTGCTCTAACGCTATTATTGAAAAACTTTTGGTTTTGTGTGCTACTAATAGAATAAGTAGCATTGGTAATTCCTGTGGAAGCGGAGAGAAAAACAGAAAGCCAATCTTTGGGTGTTAAATCTAATCTTCCATTAAAATTATAGTTATTACTTTGATTTTCGTTTAACTGATTATTGATATAAATTAAATTCTTTCCAAAATTGGAATAAGTACCCACAGAAGCCGTCACTTTTGTTTTAACAATTGGAAATCCAATATTTACATTATAGTTAAAATTATTTCCTCCAGAAATATTTTCTGGCTTTAAAGTGGTAATTAAACTTGAGCTAATATTTTGGTTATAAATTACCTGATTTTTAAAATGACTATACCCAACATTTGACCACAAATTTATAAAAGTAACAGGATTATATAAACCAAAGCCTAGAGAAGCGTTGTTTGTGGTAGTTGGCTTTAGTTCTGGATTTCCAGTCCTAATAAACATAGGATTTGAGTTGTCAATAAAAGGCTGCAAATCTCTTATCTTAGGGGCTTGCATTCCTACTTCATAACTACCATACAAATATTTATTGTTTTTCAAATCTATGTTCATACTTATGTTTGGAAGTATGGCATTATAAACATTTGATACGTCACCCATTTTAGGTTTTGATTGGTCATTTGAGAATACACCATTTAAATCTATGCTTTGATAAGCAGCCCCAATTGAAAAATTCAATCCTTTTTTTGAATAACGAATGGAAGAGCCTAATCGATTATTAAAAATTTGATTATCAAAATATCTACTAAGTGAATCTACTCGAGGTTTATTGTCACTAAAAAGACTAAAAACATCCCTATCCACCAATTGGTTGGTGGCAGAAAAATTATAAAAGGTCTCAAGAAAAAGCTTTTTATTTAAAGGTTCAATAAATAAAATGCTTGATTTAATTTCTTCCGTATTGGTAAATGAAGTTACATCCTGATTAACATTTAGCACCCTGCCAAACAAAGGAAAGCTTTCTCCACTCACTTTAAACTCGTTTAATGCTGATTTTTCAATACCTTCTTGATCACTATTATTTACATTATAAGTGCCCGATAAGGCAAAATTTCTACCTTTTTTCTTAAATTTATGTCTATAAATGAATGCGGAAGAAAGAATAAAATTATCACCAGAAAAGCCATTTTCTGAAATTTGATCTCTAAATTTTTCATTTTGATTATTCAAAAATTCTCTAGAACTATTGGCTTGCTGTGAACGCACTCCTAGCTTTCCATTTAAGTTAACAACTAAGGTATTTAAGGAATCTATTTGCTTTTCAAATCTAAAACTTAAGCGGTGATTGCTAGAAAAATTTCTGTTTGCACCTATTTCGT
>DAIQBE010000761.1:0-1394 GCA_036781325.1 Leadbetterella sp.
TTTCAACTACTAAGTTTCTATATATCTTATTATAAGCCTCTATTCTGAAGGTTCGGTTGTCTTTAATTCGTTGAAAGTTAAGAATGAAATGGTCAGCAATTTCAAAACCTAAATTGGAGTTTAAATACAAATAGTTTTTTTCTGGCGTTTGATAAAACCGGCCCGCCGCTAAAGATATTTGAGCGTATTGCCCAGTTTTTTGAGCCATCGAAAGTCTAGGAGCTAGATTAAACTTATTGATTACACTCGTGTACTCCCCTCTAAGTCCTGCTTTCACGGCTAATTTGGGAGAAAGATAAAATTCTGATTCTGAAAAAACAGCACTGTAATTATCTTTTAAAGCTAAATTATATTGATTGAAAATATTGCTGGATTCGATAGTATGAAATTCACCTCCAAAACTTACCGTATTCTTTTTCTCGCTTCCATACAGTCTATTTAACACCAATCTAGCTTGGGAACGGCGGTCGGCTCTGTCTCCTTTCCCATTGGCCACATTTATTTTATCTTGGTTGTTTGAATAAGACAAGCCTCCTAACAGCATCCAATTTCCATCATTAAAAGTCAACTTATAGGAGGCATTCGTAAAAAGGTTTTGGTTTTTCAAAGAAAACAAATACGTTTCGTTGGGTTTATCGAAAGAATTGAAACGAATGCCTGATTGATTATCGGAATAGGTACCGTACAACTTAATTGTACTATTTTTCGTGAGATTTTGATTTATGGTAAGAGAAGTCCCTAATGCTTCCGGAATTTTTTCAAAATCGATATTGGTCTTAATCAGAGATAAAAATGGAGACAAATTGGAATAATACAAAGTGCCAGATATCCATCCTTTATGGGTATATGTTCCCGACAAGCCCGCCAAATTCGCATTAAAATTAAAGTTAGTTTCCTCATTAATTTTGTCTTGTGTTTGTAATAATAATACAGAGGAAAGGGCCTGACCATATTGAGCAGAATATCCTCCTGTACTGAAGGCGGTGCCTTTAAACATAAATGGGCTGAATCTTCCTCGCTGAGGCACATCAGGCGTACTGCTAAAAAATGGATTTTGAACAATCATTCCATCAATTACAGTTTTAGTTTCGTTGGCAGAGCCTCCTCTTACAAATAGACCTTCTTGTTCGCCTACTCTATTTGAACCTGGCAAAAGTTGCATAACAGCCGTAATATCCGCATTCCCACCGGCAGTGGTAACTATATCTAAGGGCTTCAACATGACCATTTTTTTCTCATCAGAAGCTTCAAAAGTACCTGCTGTAACCACCACGGCATTCAAAGAATTTATCGATTCTTCTAAAACAAAATCAAAAACATTTTCCCCTTTTCTAATTGTAATAGCTTTCTTTAAAGATTTGTAGCCTAACAATGAAACTGTTAGTATTTTTTCT
>DAIQBE010000762.1:0-1383 GCA_036781325.1 Leadbetterella sp.
AACAATTATTTATAAATAAATTGTCGATTTGTTTTCTTCTCTTCTTAACTTACTTGCAATTAGGCAAAAAGCATTATTTAATACCCTTCATTTTGTTTCATGTTCGTATTAATCTGAATTTCTGCTGTCGGAATTGGCCATAGATACTGACGATTGTTCCAAGCGGTTGGTACTAAGTTTCTGATGAGTCCAGTTTTCTCCATATCGCTAAAATTTGGAATTCCGTCTTCGTCAATTGTGGGCGTACCGGCAAAAAACCATAGGTTTTTGTCCACTATTTTGGTTTTCAAATCTACGGGATCGAGCATTCCATAGATAGGCCGTGTAAGCACTTTTTCGGCCAACCTCCAGCGTACAATGTCCATGTATCTCAATCCTTCTGAGGCTAGCTCCATTCTTCGTTCCATGCGGAGTTGCTTACGAAGTTCTGCTTGATTTGTGCCTGTGATTGCAGGATAAGTTGCATCCGTTACAGCTACTTTATAAGCTCTTGCTCTTACCGAATTCATTGCATCTAAGACTGACTTATCAATTTCGTTTAATTCTATTTTTGCTTCGGCATACATCAAAAGAACGTCAGCAAATCTAATGATAACTTGCTCTGGTTCAATCAGTCGGCCATTTTGCAACCACGAGTCATCAATTCCTTTTTTCCAAACCAAACCATTGAATGAAGCAAACTGTGCGTTTGCTCGGTTATCATTATTAGTAACTTTGGTATTATTACTGATACGTGTTACTTGCAATGCAGTAGGATTGGGGTCATAAATAAAGCCCAAATGAGGCTGCCCAAACTCAACAATTGATGCCGTACATCTGGGGTCTCTGTTTTTGAATGGGTTACGAGGGTCGTAAAGGGGTGATTTATCAATGGTTTTTCCTTCGGTGCATAAGTAGGCACAAAACAAATCCCAAGTGGGATTAGCTGCAGCAAAACCGCCCGAGTTTCTAGTAATTTTATCCGAAGTAGGCCCAAGTGTTACTTTCAATTCTAAAGAGCGTGGAATAGAAAAAATTACCTCTCTGGAATTTTTAGTACTTTGCAAAAACAAGTTAGCATAATCAGGGTGGAGTACATATTGGTTCAAGTCCATGCAAGCTTTCGCCGCTTCTGCTGCTACTTTAAAGTCTTTTTCATACAAAGCATGACGGGCTTTTAAAGCCATTGCAACTCCTTTGGTTACCCTTTTTACTGCCGAAACTGGATAAGAAGTAGGTAAGGATTTGATAGCAAAATCAAAGTCTTCGTAAATTTTCGCTGTTACAGTTTTCTTATCAGTTCTTCCTTTAGTGTAAGCGTCTTCAATACTGACTACATCGTCGCTATATACCACATCGCCAAATTTATTGACCAACTTAGAATATTGCGATGCTCGATGAAAA
>DAIQBE010000763.1:0-1378 GCA_036781325.1 Leadbetterella sp.
GCCGAACTCGTAGCCAAACATTTAAAGTCATTGGGCATTAATGTAAAAACCAAAGTGGGGGTTACTGGGGTAGTAGGAATTTTAAAAGGCGATAAACCTGGCCCTGTAATAGCATTAAGGGCAGATATAGATGCTTTGCCAGTAGAGGAAAAGAATAATTTGCCCTTTGCCTCCAAAGTAAAAACCATGTATAACGGCAAAGAAACAAGCGTGATGCACGCCTGTGGACATGATGGGCATACCGCAATACTGATGGGTGTGGCCGAAGTATTAGCTGGAATGAAAAAAGATTTGAAAGGCACAGTAAAATTTATTTTTCAGCCAGCTGAAGAAGGTGCCCCCAAAGGGGAAGAGGGTGGTGCAGAGTTGATGGTAAAAGAAGGTGTTCTCGAAAACCCCAAAGTGGACGTAATTTTCGGATTACACCTAAATTCACAATTGGAAGTAGGGAAAATTTCTTATCGACCTGCTGGATTTTTGGCCGGAGTTGGTGATATGAAAATTACTGTAAAAGGAAAACCCTCTCATGGTGCAGAACCTTGGTCATCGGTAGATCCTATAGTGGTTTCAGCACAGATTATTAATAGTCTGCAAACCATTGTGAGTAGAAATGTAAATATTACAGAGAATCCTGCAGTGGTCACCATAGGTGCTATTCAGGGTGGTAATCGTTCTAATATTATTTCGGAACAAGTAGAAATGCTGGGAACTGTAAGAACATTAAGTAATGAAGATGAGACCTTGGTTTATACACGTATTAGAGAAATCGTCGAACATACAGCACAAGGTGCTGGAGCCAAAGCAATAGTAGAATTGCCTTATTCTATTCACTATCCAGTTACATTTAATAATGAGGCACTTACTGATGTCATGTTGCCTTCCATGCAAAAATCAGCTGAAAAACAGAACGTCATTTTAGTGCCCGCCGAAACGGGCTCAGAAGATTTTTCGTTTTTTGCTCAAAAAGTACCGGGCCTTTTTTTCTATATTGGAGGCATGCCCAAAGGTGTTAATAAAAAGGATGCTGGCCCGCACCATACACCGGAGTTCATCATTGATGACACTGCCTTTAAATTAGGCGTCATTACTTTTTGTAATTTGGTGTTTGATTATACCGAGGTAGATAAAAAATAAGAAAAGATTATGATCATTATTAAAGATTGGCAATCAAACAAAGATAATTGGTTAGATACTGACCTAGCCTTAATGACCTCCAATGAAGGTTGGAAGGAAAGAAGCCAAAAGAATGGAATTAACATTTGGCAACGTTCGTTTTCAGATGATAAAAATGATTTATTCAGATGGAGATTGCCTTCTGTGGCAGCCTCACACGAGGAAATATTTGATGTTTTTACCAATAAAATGGTTGACTATCATC
>DAIQBE010000764.1:0-1375 GCA_036781325.1 Leadbetterella sp.
ATAAATTGTTCTATCGAAAGCTCCATAAAAAAAAAGATACAGATTAAACATAACTTTAACCATTTTTTGACTTTCGTTTGGGAAGGCTATCGGTTCAATTGTTTCAAAAATTTGGCTTGTGGTGTCACCACCTTCAGTTTTGTTTCTGACTATAACATAATAAAAATTAAAAAGAGTGCCCTGTAGTTGAATGCTAATAAAGGCAAGAAAGGTTAGTAAAACATTTGTTTGCGTTATAAAACCTATGGTAAACAAAACAAGAAAGTTAATAATAATGTCAAAAATGGAATCTAAATATCTACCCGTATAAGATGGTGTTTTTTTTGCTCTTGACAATTCTCCATCCATGCCATCGATAATTGATTTAAGAATTAAGAAAACACCAGCCCATATATAGCTATGGTTTAGGATACAAAAGACAGACAAAAGTCCACAAACTCCAAACACTAAAGTTAGATGAATAGGAGTAATTGTTGTTTTCTTTAAAAACCTTATAAAAAACCTCGCCAATGGTCTTCCATAATCAGATAAATCTATAAATTTAGACTCTTCAGAAAGTTTTGACATAAGCTTCTATTAACAATTGTATTTGTTTTTGTGAAATTTAAACAGAAAAAAGGAATAACCTTTTGTATTGCAAAATAGTTTGATAACACCCTTTTAATACTGAAAAACTGGAAAAATTTATTAGATAAGTTTACCTATAATAAAAGAATAGTATTTTTATAAAAAATCCAGTTAATTTTAGAAGAAATGCTTTAAAATATTCAATTTTGCATTAAATAAAAACCAAATACATGAGTAGTTTCACCCATCTTGATTCAAAAGGGAATCCCAGCATGGTTGATGTGGGAAAGAAAAGTAATACTTACCGATCAGCAACAGCGAGAAGCATTGTGGTTTTAGATGATGAAATAATGCAACAATTTGAAAATGAAGATATTTTTACAAAAAAAGGATCAGTTTTTCAAATAGCAACACTTGCTGGAATTATGGCGGCAAAAAAAACAGGGGATCTTATTCCACTTTGCCACCCTTTAGGCTTAGATAATTGCCAGATTTCTATAAAAACAATTGGAAAGAATGAAATCGAGATTCTTTGCATTGCCTCTTTAAACGGAAAAACAGGAGTAGAAATGGAGGCCTTAACCGGAGCAAGCGTTGCCGCTTTGACTGTTTATGATATGTGCAAAGCCTTGTCTCACAATATTGTAATAAAAGAAACACGACTAATTGAAAAGACGGGAGGAAAGAAAGACTTTAAATTGGGCTAGTTATCATGAATAAAAAACATCAAAAGCATGGAAAGCTAAAAAAGCCTGATTTTGGTTTTTTTGGGAGAAACGAATTCTCATTAGTAGGAGCTCCATGTGAT
>DAIQBE010000765.1:0-1361 GCA_036781325.1 Leadbetterella sp.
AATGGCAAGAGCTATGACTCCAAAACGTTTGACCATGGAAATCCGCCAGCAGCTATAGAAAAAATAGTAACTTTATTAGTTTCATATACCGAAAAATAAGCATGAGTATCAAAGAAATACAAGACGAAATATCAGATATAAGAATAAAACTTAGGGAATCTTTTTTGAAAATTTGTAAAATAGGACCGATTCGGCGTTCCGATTTAATGGGCATTGGGACGGGTTTTTAATCAATTTTTGACTTAGTTGGATGTCAGTAAATATTTATTTTACTTTAACCTTTTGAAAAGCTATAGGTAAAGTATGATAGCATCTAACCACTTTACCGTTATGAGCCCCAGGTTTCCAGTTTGGCATCATGGCTATAACTCGTATGGCTTCTTCATCACAACCCGAGCCTATTCCTTTCAAAAGCTTTGGGTTGGTAATTTTTCCATTTTTCTCAACGACAAAACGCACATACACCAATCCAGAAACACCATTCTCGGCCGCTTCGCGAGGATGTCTGACATTGGAATTTATAAACTCATACATTTTTTTCTTCCCTCCAATAAACTCTGGCGTATCTTTTACAGCCTGAAAAATCTCTTCTCCTTCTTCACCTTGGTTTTCAAAAACATCTGCATCAGAAAAATCGGGTTTTTCTTCCGACTTTGCCTTCTCGGCATCTTTTGAAGTGGACTCATTAGTGCAAGAAAAAAACACAAATACATAAAGCAGAATAACACTTAAATTTTTAAAAGGCAAAAACTTCATAATCATTGATTTAATTTGTAGAAAAGGTAATTCGAGAGGTAAATATAGTTTTATCTTCCATAAATCACTTTGCCTAAGCCTAAAAAAGTTTTTGATTTTTATTAATACTTAAAATCTATGACGTAAAGATTAATCCATAAAAACTAGATAAACTACCGAATAAACTTGTTCCATTAAAAAGCAATTGATTTTCTATTACTAATCAATAGATCTATTTTTTCTATACTTGAAAGTTTTGAATCAAAAAACTTTTTAATTTGCCATGGTGTCCTTTTTTATTTTGAAACTCCTTGTCATATCAAAATAAATTCGGCCAACTCTACCATTTTTTACAACAGACTTTCAAATCGGAATAAGATTAATTTTTCTTGGTTTCAATAGCAATCACCCCTTTTTTAGCTCTATCTCCATAAATCCTGATGGCTTCTTCGCCTTTAAAAACATGAACTTTATCAATAGTATTGGCATCGAGTTCAGAAATCTTTTTGTCCACTACTTCCATTCCATTAACAAAAATCAAAGCATCTTCAAAATTGCTTTTTAGTTTTGTTTCCGAAGACAAATGATTGCTAGGTTCAGAGCTTAAAGGCAATTGATTATTAGTG
>DAIQBE010000766.1:0-1338 GCA_036781325.1 Leadbetterella sp.
ATGACTCGCTTTTTCGGTTTTTGAAGAAATTGTTGCCACCTCCTTGGTTGTCTTTACTTCTATGGATTTTGGTTTTTCATCCATTTTTTTCAATATTTCTATATATATAAACTTATCGCAAGCAGTAATAAAAGGCGTCGGTGTCTTTTTTTCTCCTATACCAATTACTTTCATGCCAGACTCTCGCAATCTTGTGGCTAAACGAGTAAAGTCACTATCACTTGAAACAATACAAAAACCATCCACTTTGCCAGTATATAAAATATCCATAGCATCAATAATTAAGGCACTATCGCTAGAATTTTTCCCTGAAGTATAACTGTATTGTTGAATTGGTGTAATAGCATTTTCTAAAAGCACATTTTTCCACCCTGAAACTGTAGGTTTTGTCCAATCGGCATAAATCCTTTTAATGGTTGGTGTGCCATTTTTAGCTATTTCCTCCATCATTTCTTTAATATTTGCATACGGTACATTGTCTGCATCTATTAATACTGCCAGCCTATTATCGTTTCTTCTATCTTCCATTTTGGGGGAGAGCTTATTTGCTCTTTAGTAATAATATTAAACTTTAATAAATGAATTTCAGACTAAACATTTTTTATAGAAATTCTCTGTTTTAAGTAGGAATAATAAAATCTTGCAAAAAGCATGCTCAAAAATAAACTAGGCCTTTTCTCAACAAAAAAACCACTTAAATATTCTACTTAAGTGGTCAGTTAAAACTTTAAATAACTATTTAATTTTAGAAAAACTCGTAGGCATCATAAAAACCGACTCTACTTTTTCAACAATTTTACCAGTCTCTTCAGATGCATCGCGCACTTGTATCCATTTGGGGTCTGCCCTAAAATCATCCCAAGATTTTTTGGCCGCTTCAGCGTTTTTGTGTGCTAAAAAATAAAGTAATGTAGGTTGTGCCCCATCTTTTTCAATAGTTTCAAAATACATAATATTTTGCATCCCATGGTTTTCAAATATTTTCCGCGTGTGATCCTTAAATCGAGCCACAATGTTTGGATATCTTCCTGGTAAACAATAATAGGTTCTCATTTCAAAAAGCCTATTAGGAGTCTCTTCTTTAAATTTGATTTTCTTGGTAAGTTCTGGCTTCAAAGTCATAAATTTCGACTCCACCTTGGCCACAATCTTGCCGTTTTCTTCCGATTTTTTAGCCACCTCTTTCCATTCCGGATCAGCACCAAATGCTTTCCAAGATGCTGCTCTAGCTTCTTTGCTTGGGTAGCCCAAAACGTAATAAAGAGCATTGTTTCCTGCTGTGGTGGGCACCCAATATCCAATATTTTGCATACCATGCTTTTCAAAAATCTTGGTAGT
>DAIQBE010000767.1:0-1336 GCA_036781325.1 Leadbetterella sp.
TTCTGGGGGTTTAAGAGGTGGAAAATATAGCCTTTTTGAAGGCGGAGCTAAAGTGCCCTTTATTGCCTATTGGAAGGGTATAATAAAGCCGAGTGTTTCCAACGCCCTGATTTGTCAAATTGATTTTATGGCCTCCTTAGCTAAGTTGGTAGGAACTGTTGCACCCGAAAGCGATAGTCAAGAATTATTAAATGTACTTTTAGGAAAATCAAATAAAGGTAGATCAGATTTGATTTTGGAAGCTTCAGGCAAATTGGCCTATCGACAGGGAAATTATGCATTTATTCCGCCTTATAAAGGTAAGCCAATGCATACTGAGGTAAATATTGAGTTAGGTATTTCACCCAATTTCCAAGTGTATAATTTATCGCTTGACCCTGCTCAAAAACAAAATTTGTCAAAGTTGGAACCAAAAAAATTAGAAGAGTTGAAAAACGGTATGCAAAAAATTACAGGAGATGCTTTTCAAATTAACCAAAACGAACTTGAACTCAAGTAAAAAAAGGAAGGCAGGGTAACCTCAAAAATTAATTCAATATTTTTACTTTTCAAGATGGAATTCCTTGTTAAGAATAATTTTTGTAACTTTTCCAATAATATGCTGAAAGTAATTATTTTATTGTGACTATTTAGCATTTGATTTGCTCACTTTGTATGTCTTGCATATTTTGATAGTTTTTGCAACCGATTTCTATTTATTTATTTCTTAAAAAAATATTTTTGTAGTGAAAAAAATAACTCTTTTATTCATAGCATTTACGCTATCTTTTTCCTCTTTTGCTCAAAAATGGTCGAAAGAAAAGGCAAATCAGTGGTATTCCACCCAAAAAGCACTAATAGGTGCTAATTTTTTACCGAGTAATGCCATAAATCAGCTTGAAATGTGGCAAAAGGAGACATTTGATCCTGTAAGAATTGATAGAGAGCTGGGATGGGCAGCAAATATCGGCATGAATACTATGCGTGTTTATTTGCATGATTTGACCTATCAAAATGACAAAAAAGGAATATTGAATAGAATGGATCAGTTTTTGGCAATTGCTGAAAAGCATAACATTAAAATATTATTCGTGTTTTTTGATTCCTGTTGGAACGATAATCCAGAATGGGGAAAACAGCCTGAACCTAAGCCTGGAATTCATAACTCTGGCTGGGTGCGTAGCCCAGGAACCAAAATTTTATTCGATTCAAGAACTTGGGGCAAATTGGAAGATTTTGTAAAAGGAACTTTGAATCATTTTAAAAATGATAAGCGAGTATTAGCATGGGATTTATTTAATGAGCCATCCAATAGTGGTTATTTAGACGCATGTTTGCCTTTATTAAAAAAATCATT
>DAIQBE010000768.1:0-1304 GCA_036781325.1 Leadbetterella sp.
AATTAATGAAAAATTACAATTAAGTAGCGTAAAAGCAGTTTCAAGGGATAAGATTCAAACTTTAATTTCGCTTTTAGGCGAAATTTCGCAAGCCCCCACTTTAATTTTTTGTAATCAACGAGACGCCGTTGAAGATATAGCCCAGAGTTTAACCAAAAAGGGGATTAATTGTGCGATTTTCCATGGGAAGGTTGAGCAAATAGACCGAGAAAAAGCATTGATACGTTTCAGAAATGGAAGTACCCGATATTTAATTACAACTGACTTGGCGGCCAGAGGCCTAGACATACCAGAAATTGAGAATGTTATACATTTTCAATTACCAGATCACGAACAGGAATTTACCCACAGAAATGGCCGTACTGCTCGTATGCATGCTTCTGGAAAAGCATTTATTATTCAAGACAAAAACGACCGCCTTCCCTATTACATCAAAGAAGCGCCAGCTGAATTTAAATTAGGTGAGACTTCAAAATTGCCAATTCCTGAAATATGGACCACTTTGTATGTTAGCGGCGGGAAAAAAGACAAAATTAACAAAATTGATATTGTAGGTTTCTTTCTACAAAAAGGGAAAATAGACCAGCAGGCTTTAGGTAAGATTGAAGTTCAAGATTTTGCCAGCTATGTTGCTATTCACACCCAAGTGGTTACCAAGTTTTTAAGCAACATTACCAACGAAAAGATGAAAGGCAAAAAGATGAAAATTGAAGTTGCGAGGTGATTAAATTCTGAATAATTGAAAGAGCCAATAGCTTTCTTTCAGTCATTTAATCCTTTACCAGATAGAATTTGAACCACACAATTTTCAATTCTTGCTACTCGAGTTTTAGCTTGTTTAGGTTGAGAAAAATGCAAAATATATCCTCTTTGTCTGCCTGGACTTAGTTTTTCAAATGCTGATTTTAATTCCAAGTTTTCATCTAATTTCTTTTTAAATTCCTCTGGAATTGGTTCAAAATTCTTTTTATATTCAAATTTAAGTCCCGCTTTTTCAATTTCAATGGCTTCATAAATATAGGATTTTATGACAGCTTGGATTTCTATTATTTCTTTAAAATCGGTAAAGCGAATTAAACGAGCCGCTTGTGTATTTTCACCCGGTTTACTTAGAAGTTTATTTTCATCCTGTAAAAGTGCTCCGGAGAAAAAACTGATTGCACAATATTGATTAAAAGCACTTACTATTAGGACATTTTTATTTTGAAAAGTATAACAAGGCACTCCCCACTTTGACTCTTCCTTTAGGCCACAATCTAAAACTATACTTCTCAAAATTTGCAGTTCTTTCTTCCAGGTATTGA
>DAIQBE010000769.1:0-1291 GCA_036781325.1 Leadbetterella sp.
AAAGATGTGCTAAAATTAATTTCAAAACCAATGCTATCATAATTCCTTTATTTTCAATTCGTAATATGTTAATAGCTTTTCTATCTCATAGTACCCTCCCCTTTTCAGTCCTTCGCTTATCGTTCCTTGACCTGTTTTATTTAAAATTTGTGCCAGTTCTTTTTGATTCGCATTCGGATTTCCAATTTTATAGGTAATTAATTTTGCAGCCGTTTCCGTCCATTTCTCCATTGTCAATTCAGCTAAGTTAAACATCAGATTTAAAGTTTTGTCAAATTCTTTTTCAGAAGTTTTGATAGCCAAAGTTTGTTTTTTCAATTGTTCAAAACACATTCCAGAATTTAAAAATGCGGTTCCATTTGATTCTGTTATTTTGTCTGCCTGGTAGGTTATTTCTCCAATTCCAATTCCAATTCTTACATCTAAAATTTTCCATTGCTTTATTTGGGCCTTTAATAATATTGCCGCTTGCAAAGCATCTTCTGGGCTTGTATTTAGCTGAAAACTATCTCCCCTAAATATTTCCCAACTTTTTGGCTCTTTTCCGTATTTATTCAACACCTTTTTTAATGCTGGCATCCACTCATTAGGCTCTACCTCTCTTGAATTTATTATATCACCTGTAATTATTGCTTCCATTTTTAGTTTAAAAACACTCAAATATAAACATAGAATGCATTTTTTCCAAAAATATCGGTCAATTAGCAGATAATTTAAAATATCGGTTAATTAGCAGATATTTCTGATTATCTGCTTTTAACCCGATATTTTAAGAGTAGGTAAAATTAGAATACCTTGATTTACAAAAATTAAATGCTCTAAACCCTATCTTTGCAACAAAAACATCCTGAATGGATTATTTCAAAAACTTAACTGATCTATTAAGAATAGAAAAACTCGAAGATCAAGCTCAATATAAAAAACTTACTGAATCTACTTCAATAGGAGAAAGGCGAAACAGCGGATTAACCTGGTATCCAATAGCTATTAGAGGGCAAGAGATTGGCATAGGCGACTATCTAACTGTAGAAATTGAACGAACTACCCATCAAGATTTATCTCACCAGTTTAGATTTGGAGTACCAGCAATTCTGTTTTCAAATCATGACCCAAAAACAGATAGAATAGAAGGTATCATTACGTATCAAGGGGGAAATCGTCTAAAATTAAAACTTCGAACCGACGAAATGCCAGATTGGTGCAGAGACGGGAAACTTGGAGTGGATGTTTTGTTTGACAATAATAGCTATGAAGAAATGTTTTTGGCTTTAAAAAATGCAGAAAAAGAGCA
>DAIQBE010000770.1:0-1259 GCA_036781325.1 Leadbetterella sp.
CAACAAATAAAGATAGAGAGATAAAATGTCACGTCGTCACGCTGCTGAAAAAAGGGTAATTTTGCCAGACATGAAATATGATAGCGTATTGGTAGCTAAGTTTACCAATAGTATCATGCAACAAGGTAAAAAAGCCTTGGCTGAAAAAATTCCGGTAACAGAAAAAGTGGAAGAAAAGCCTTTAAACTATGAAGCGTATGCGAAAGAAAATGAAGCGAAAATGAAAGCCGCGTCTTCTTTTGAAATGAGCGAAGAAGAACAAAAATATGCCGCCATGCAATGTTCTTTAGATAATCCAGAAGGCTGTGAAATGTGCGGCTCTTAACAGGGTTCCGACTTACCTTATTTGCTATTCTAAAATAAACAAAACCGTCCTGATTTATATTAGGACGGTTTTTTGTTGAAGTTTTTGGTTATATCCCTCATTTTTTTTCGTTCAAAACGAGTTTATTTAGAAGTCTTTTTGCTTTATTTCACAATAATTTTAATTTTTTTGTATTTGTGGGGCTTTTTGTGACATTTTTTCTTGAAATTTAGTGACAATTTCCAAAAATATGGGAATATAAGAACAAAATATTCGACCTTAAAATAAAAATAATGACAGCTATTAGAGCTTCTATTCTGCTTTTTGCATTCATGATAAATATCCGAACCTCGGCCCAATCGCTTGTAAGTAAGGCAGATGCCTTGGTCGAATCAACGCTCATTTTCCCAACCCAAGCCAAACATGTGCATGGGAGCAGTCTTGTGGCTTTGCCCAATGGCGATTTTTTGGCCGTGTGGTTTTACGGAAGCGGCGAGCGAACCGCCGACGATGTGCAGTTAATGGGAGCAAGACTAAAAAAAGGAGAAACCGCATGGAGTGTGCCATTTCAAATGGCAGATACTCCGAATATTCCTGACTGTAATCCCGTTCTTTTTCTCAACCAAGATCAGACGCTATTCTTGGTTTGGATAGCCGTCCAAGCTAACAAATGGGAGCAGTCTATTTTAAGATTTAAAACTTCCAAAGATTACCTCAATCCGGGTGCACCAAATTGGTCGTGGCAAGACAATATATTACTGAAACCGGATGACAATTTTGCGAAAGAAGTTGCCAAAAAGTTAAAGGAACAGCCAGATACTGGAAAAGGTTGGGCAGGATATGCCCCGAAATACGATGAAATGATCATAGGAGCGAGTACTGACCCCATTAAGCGAAGCATAGGTTGGATGACACGCATAAAACCTTTAGTTTTTTCCAATGGTCGAATTGTTCT
>DAIQBE010000771.1:0-1250 GCA_036781325.1 Leadbetterella sp.
TTTTAAACTCTTCATCTTCTTTTATTTCAGAACTATTGCCTTTTTTGTCAGTTAAAATAACCGGAGTAATTTCTTTTGAAAAATTACCATTTTCGGTATTTAAGGCAATTTTTTTGTAAGAATTAATAGCATATTCATCTTGCTGCTGGCGGGTAATTTCAAATTTAGCTGCTGTGGCATCCGCAAAACAACCCATAGCTTTTTGTTGATAGACATCTGTCAATCCATCTTTGGCAAGACCGTCAATTAATACCCCATTTCCGTAGCCATAACCATACCTGGCTTTTTCTAAATAAAATGGAATCTGTGACATATTTTCCATACCTCCAGAAATCACCACTTCGTTGTCACCAATAGCGATGCTTTGTGCGGCTAACATGGTGGCTTTCAATCCGGAAGCACAAACTTTATTGATTAGAGTTGTGGGTAATGAATTTGGTAAACCTGCTTTTAGTACTACTTGCGTAGCTGGGGCTTGGCCTAAATTGGCTTGTACTACACTTCCAAACATAAATTCATCTACATCTTCAGGGTTTAATTGAATAGAATCTACCGCACCTTTTACAGCCACAGCACCCAAATCTACTGCAGAAGTATTCGAAAATATTCCTCCAAAACTACCAATAGGCGTTCTTTTTGCCGCCACAATAAATACTTCTTTCATTCTATTTTTAATTTGAAGATTTTATACTTTTGAAAATAACAATTTAATAGTTCAAAGTTGAATAAATTAAATTAATCAATGAGCCTCCAGCCAATTTTTTCCGACTCCAATACCCGTATCAATTTTAACGTCCATTGGTATGGCGGTAGTCATAAAATGGTGAACTTTTTCTTTTAAAAGATCAATTTCTGATAGATGGGCGTCAAAAACGAGTTCGTCATGTACCTGCAAAATCATTTTAGATTTTAAGCCTTCGGTTTTTAAATAATTGTGAATGTTTATCATAGCCACTTTTATCATATCTGCTGCAGAGCCTTGTATTGGGGCATTTATAGCATTTCTTTCGGCAAATCCTCTATTGGTTTGGTTTCTAGAATTAATGTCTTTCAAATAACGCCTTCTACCCAAAATAGTTTCCACAAATTCTTGTTCCCTTGCTTTTATTATACAGCTTTCCATAAAAGTTTTAACACTAGGGAATTGCAAAAAGTAAGCATCTATGATGTCTTTCGCTTCGCCTCTAGGAATTCCAAGTCTTTGGGCTAATCCAAAAGCTGAAATGCCATAAATAATTCCAAAATTTACC
>DAIQBE010000772.1:0-1230 GCA_036781325.1 Leadbetterella sp.
ACAATATCCAAAATTATGTAATCTTTAAATCACTTTTTAGTTGGAATTTTGTGCATTAGAATTTAACAATTAACTTAAAAAATTTAATTCAATATGAAATGGTATGACATTATTGCTCCGATTTATGACAAAGCTATACGAAGTTTATATCTTCCCTATCGGCAAAAAGTCATTCAGTCCCTACAACTCCAAGCAGGTCAGACTGTTTTGGATCTTGGCTGTGGCTCAGGTTTGAACTTTGAATTAATTATAGATGCTATCGGGCCACAAGGAACTTTAATTGGGGTTGATTTCTCAGCAAAAATGCTTCGAAGAGCACAAAAAACAATAGATACGCACGGCTGGAAAAATGTTTTTCTGCTACAGCAAGATGCATCCAAACTAAATATAAAAGAACTTAATATCTATTCAGGCATTGACATTCGTATGGACAGGATTCTTTGTACACTTGGATTATCGGTTTTCCCTGAATGGCAGCTTGTATTCGAAAAATCATTTAATCTATTAAAACAAAATGGCAAGTTCGGCATAATGGATCTGTATAATAATAAAAGATCATTTCAGACCCGTATAGTAAACTTTCTTGCCGATTCTGATATCTCGCGAAAGGTATGGGAACCTCTTCAGAAAATAAGCACCAATTATTTTGAGGAGAGACTTCCATTAATGCATGGAACGGAGGTTGTGATAATCGCAACTGGCAATAAGCTATGATTTGCAAGAATACCTTAACCCAAACTGGAAAACTGACAATAAACATTTAGCAAAGTAGAAAAAAGTCTGAATACCGCATCATATTTACCGTTACCTTTTTTTGGGTTGTTCTACAACTCGGCTTTTTTCAGTTCACCATAGGGTCGAACTCAACCTTGGCCCCATTTTGAGTCTCTAAAATTTTTTTCTATTTTTACAAGGTCAAAGGGCCATTTTGACATTTCGATAAATACTTAAAGAATGGCTTCGTTCACGAACAGCCTTAAAATTAAAACAATACCATGATCAAATTATTATTTGCTTTTTTAATAACCGCATGCCTAATATCCTTCAATTGGAAAAATACTTCCGAAAAAACCAAGGCAGGTCAAGATGGCTATGAATTAGTAAACAATTGGCCAGCATTAAGCAAAGGTTATAAAATAGGACAACCAACTGGTATTGGAATTGATAAGGAGGATCACCTATTTGTTTTTCATAGAGCGGGGCGCTTGTGGTCCACTCCTTTTCCGGAGA
>DAIQBE010000773.1:0-1212 GCA_036781325.1 Leadbetterella sp.
GATAAATTCATCGATGCTCAGGGGCATTTCCTTGTGCTCGGCATCAGTACCTCGGTGGTGATAATCTTTGTATTTGAACCGTACAAAACCCTCTTTCTCGTCTATTTCTAGAATCCTGTGAGGTGTTATCGCTGTTTTGTGGGTATATCTTCCGAGGTATTCCAAGACTGTTTTAGGGCCACTAAACGGCTTTTTAGCATACACATTCCAGCGTTTCTTGCCGACTTGGTCAATGAGCTTGGTGGTGTCTATTTCGCCAATTTGAAGGCTGTTTGATGCCAAAAGTTCTCTGAGTTTTTTCAGAAAAACAGCCTTATACATCTTTTGCATCATAGGTTTGGGAAAGAGATAAGACTGGCTTTTAGACTTATCGGCCACCCATTCGCCATTATGCTCACCACCGCCACTCACTATGCAGTGGATGTGCGGATGAAAGGCTAATTGCTGACCCCATGTGTGTAGCACGCTAATTATACCTAGCCTTGCTCCTAAGTGTTTCGGGTCGGAACCGAGCTTGAGAAGCGTGTAGCTACTGGCTTCAAAGAGCAAATTAAACATCGCCACTCGATTGCCCATAATTAGACTGTTGAGCTCGTGGGGTAGCGTAAACACGATATGGTAATATGCAGTAGGTAGTAGTTCCGACTCTTTGTCGGCTATCCATTGGTCGCGTTTGGTGCCACCACAATTGGGACAATGGCGATTTCCGCAAGAATGAAACTGGTACTTTTCGTGTCCGCAGTCGGCACTTTCGCACCGATAATGATGCACGCCAATGTTGCCCGTGTGGCAGTCGGTCAGTTTCTTAAAGATGTTCCGGCTGTATTGATTGTTTACTGTTCTACTGGCTTTACTAAATACCACTTGCTGAAGTTTTTGGCCTACCTCAGTCATTTTTCAGGCGGTCTAGGGGTGAGATTAAAGTTGACCTTCGAGTGGTAGTTAGGTGCAGATAAATCATCGTCGTTTCTATCTTTGAGTGCCCTAGTAAAGTTTTTATGGTGTGCAAATCCACCCCATCGTCCAATAAATGGGTTGCAAAACTATGTCTCAAAGTATGTGATGTGTAATTTTTACCACCTAAGCCCGCGTTTTCCATGGCGGCATTCACCGTGGTTTGGAGCGTACGATGATGTAATGGTCGACCCTGTAACAGTGGACTTTCAAACAAAAATTTCTTTGGCCTGAAAGCCCGATAATAAGACTCCATCA
>DAIQBE010000774.1:0-1201 GCA_036781325.1 Leadbetterella sp.
CCAGAAAAAAACTACGACAGGTACTTTCTCGGCAATACATACTTCAATATGTTCAATCTGAGTGAAGCGTGGTATGAAATTTATACCAAATGGTTTTCCTTTTAGCTCTGTTTTTATTTTTTGTATCTGGCTTTTCAAATAATCTATAGGAAATCCCGAACCGCTCATTTGACCCAATGCACCCGTTTTTGAAACGGCTATGGCCAAGTCAGCATTGGCAATAAAGGCCATACCTGCTGAGATGATTTGAACTGATAATCCGTATTCCTTCGTCAATTTGGTTTGTAGGGCTATAGTCGCTACATTTTCAGCTTTTACTATAGAAGGAGTTGCTGCAAATGCCGCCCCTAAAGCGGTATTTTTCAAAAATGACCTTCGAGAATTATTTGATGCCTTCATGTTAATTGTTTTTTATAAAAAAAAATCAAATACTTGCTTGCAATGCAAACCACATTTCTTTGTCCTTTTCTGCCGTCCAGATTTTAGGATGCTTGATGCCTTGTGCTTCTTCATAAGCACGGGTCACATTGAATGGCATACAATGTTCAAAAATTACATAATCGCCAAAAATAGGTTTCATTAAACCATGAATCTCTTTGTAAGCTTCGGTCAAATCTAAACCTTTTGCGACTGCAGCTTTTGCTGTTTCGAGCAACATGGTTACATATTTCGTGGTGCTATCTATTGACTCATTTACTTCTTTTTCGTTAAAGAGAGCATTTCCACGACCTGGAACAGCACAAACAGCTCCCAATGCTTTGATATGTTGGAGGGTTTGGGGCCACTCTTCTAATTGGGCATCTCCGCAATAAGGGGTAGCCCCGTATTCTAGCAAATCTCCACTAAAAAGTGCTTTACAGTCTGGCACCCAAGCCACTATGTCTCCACGGGTATGGCCCGCACCCAAGTGTTTCAATTCTACAATTCTATTGCCCAAATTGATGGACATAGTTGTTTCGAATGTAATTGTAGGGTAAGTCAAATGTGGAATAGATTCAACAGACCTAAATAACCTTGGAAAACGGTCAGTTTCGCTTTTGAAATCCTGCTCACCACGTTCATTAATCATTTCAAAAGTTTTGGCTGAGCATATAATTTCGGCACCTTCAAAGGCCGATGCACCTAATACCCTTACCGCATGATAATGACTTAATATTAAGTATTTTATAGGCTTGTCTGTAACTGTTCTGATTTTTTCTAT
>DAIQBE010000775.1:0-1201 GCA_036781325.1 Leadbetterella sp.
TTTTCATCTACCCATTAATTTTGATAATTGTTTTATAAGATACTCATTGAATTCATTGGTCTATGCTAAACTGTATTACAAAAACTTTTCATTGTGTTTTGCTAAGGTTAATACATTGAATGTGAGGAACCATGATGCTATTACATAAATTATTATGATGGATGAATGAGACCTGGTGGACTTTAAATCCTTTAAAAAGTTTAAAAACAGAATAGAAATACAATTTTCTTGTAAAATTCTGTTAGCAAATGTTTGTAAAAATGGCGTTTTAAAAAAATAAAAGAATGATACGTAATTATTTAAAAGTTGCTTTTAGAAATTTAATCAAAAACAAGTTATATAGCTTGGTAAATATTGGTGGAATGGCCATGGGTATTACGGCATTTATCCTCATCTTGGAATTCGTAAGTTTAGAGAAATCTGTGAATCTGTTTCATAAGAATCTTAATCAAACTTACCGGTTAGTCAACGAAAATCCGAAAGGAGAAATGTGGAAAGAGCATGCTCCTGGCTGGGCTAATATTGCAAAAAAGCAGATACCTGAGATCAAGGATTTTTGTAGGTTTGACGATGGCAATGGTAGGGGAGTGGTGCAGTTTAAGAATAAAAATTTATCCTACAAAGAAGATAAAGTAAGCTATGCAGAAGGAAATTTTTTTAGTTTTTTTTCATTTCCTTTGGTGGCAGGCGAAGCCTCTGCTTTTGATAAACCAGATATTACTTTTATCTCAGAAAGTTATGCCAAAAAATATTTTGGTAACGAAAATCCAATTGGAAAAACGTTAACACTAAACAATCAATTTGGCACACATAATTATTCAGTAGGGGGTGTTTTTAAAGATATTCAAGAAAATTCAAGTATTAAGTATGACCTGTTTTTTTCGCTACAAACTTTAAAAAATCCGGCTAATTTAAATGGAAACGATTGGGCGTCTTTAGACAACATTGATTCCCAGTTTATAGACACGTATTTTTCTTTAAATACTAACACCGATTATAAAATTGCCGAAAAAAAGCTGATATCCCTAAGAAAAGAACTCGACAAAGAAAGCGATGGAGCCATTTTTAGATTGCAGCCCTTTTCGGATGTTCATTTAGCAGAAACTATAGGAGATAAATTTCCACATACTGGCGATGTAAAATATGTGTATATGTTGGTATGTGTGGCATTTTTGATATTACTCATAGCCTGGTTTAATTA
>DAIQBE010000776.1:0-1201 GCA_036781325.1 Leadbetterella sp.
ATTTTTTACATCTAATTTATATACCGCTGGGGCAAAAAATGTAAAGGCAGAATCTAAACCCCCAGGGGTAATGGTAGTGCCTAAAGATGTTTGCCAGTTATAGGTAAAGCTGGTACCTCCTTTGGTGGCCGGGCCCAAAGGTTTTTTCTCGCCTTCTACAAAACACACATAGAATTTTTCGGGTAAAGTCAAAATAGGCGATGGCTTAATGTAAATCTCTCCATTAAATTCTTTTTCCTCGCATTCTGTTTCTAAAAACTCAATGACTTGTTTTTGATTAATGATTTTTTCAACGGGCGACTTATTGAAAATTTTCACTTTCATTTTTATCTTGTTCCAGCCTAATTTTGGAAAAGTATAGCTTACTTGTTCGCCTTCTTTGGTGGTGCCGTCTTCAAAAACCCATGTCACTTCGTTTCGCATGGGGCTACACACCCCTTGGGTAGTTAAAATGGTGGGTGCATTAAAACAGTTTCCTGAATAATCAGCCGCCAAACCGTCTCCGTCTTGCTCTGGGTCGGGTTTGATCACATTGGAAAGCCCTAAACCGTTTCCTGCCTTTAGTGGAACGCCTCTATTGGCTGATCCCGCCCGATCAGAATACCCGATTGCATTCGCATCCCCTTTCACGTCTGGAGATTGAATAAAAGGCAAATACGATTTTCCTTCAATACTCATATACACGTATTTAGCTCCTTCGCCTTTTATGGGCCCTAACTGCAAGGCTCCATAACGCTCGGTGGTAGAACTCGCTATGATTTCTTTTTGGGCAGCAATAGCCGCTGGATTATTTAAAAACAAAACCAATTGAATAAGATAAGAGGTTTGGCCTTTGCTAGGGTCTCCACTTATTGAAACATACAAAATATCGCTATTTTCAGAAAAAGTGAGTCCATAAACAAAGGGTGGAGCAGGAATATTCAAATCTATAAGCTGCGGACTGTTTAGCCTGTTTCCATTAGCGTCTATATCAAACAACTCTATGTAATTTTTTCCACCTAAAACCACGCCCTGAGCGAATCTTCTTCCATTTGGAGAGGTGCTAAAATAGTTTTTATCGTTTACAATTCCAGATTGTAAGGCTCCGGAGGTTTGCACTTTTGAATTCACTCCCATAGAGTCCACGCTGATGGTTGAAAAAACACTGTTGCCCGGCTCGTGGGTATAAATCACATAGCCAGTGGCGTCTGCATTAGGGGTT
>DAIQBE010000777.1:0-1189 GCA_036781325.1 Leadbetterella sp.
ATTTACTTTATCTTGAATCGTGTTCGATTTTTTTAATTGACGTTTTAATTTTATAAATTTTGGTATAGTCTTTTAAATGGGCCGCCTAGAGAATTTGATACAATACTTCCTAGAGCTTATAGAAAAATAAACTTTTTGTTTACAAAAATCCAAAATTTCAGCAATTGTAAGACTACTCAATCTCTGAAGATTAATCATAAATACAATTAAATTCAGGAACTAAGTATGCATAGCCTTTTAGAAGAATATAGTCATTCAAAATCTTTAATTTCACCCCAAAACCAAAGGCAATCGCCTCTCCCGATTCCCCGTCAAATTAAAAATAGCATTGCCTAAAGCTGGAGCGATAGGAGGTAAGCCGGGCTCACCCACGCCCCCTGGTTTCTCGTAGTTTTCAACGATGTGTATCTCCATTTTAGGAATTTCTGAATTACGCAATATTTTGTAATCATGGTAATTAGACTGCACACATTGGTTATTTTCAAATATTATTCCGCCTTTGGTAGCTGCTTGTATGCCCATAACTATGTTTCCTTCCGTTTGAGCTTTTACGTTATCGGGGTTTACAAACATTCCACAATCTATAACAGAAATCACTTTGTCAACTTTTATGCCTTTGTCGGTTTTAGAAACAAAAACACAAGCAGCAGAAATGGAATCAAAGGAACGAAAAACGGCAATTCCTTTTGCTTGTCCAAGTGGTAAAGCAGTTTTATAATCGGCTTTTTCAGCTAAAAGATTTAAAACTTTAGTAAACCTCGGAGCATCTTTGAGCAAACTCAAACGAAATTCTAAAGGGTCTTTTTTAGCTTCATGTGCCATTTCATCTATAAAACATTCTTGTCCCCAACCAAAATTGGAGGCATATACGGAACGCCACCAAACTACTGGAATACTGGTTTTTACTCTAGCATAAGATACTTTGTTGATTCCAAATCCATATTCATGGTTTTCTTGACTCAGCTCACCACTCAACCAATCGTCGGCTGTATTGGGTTTCAGGCCATTAAAAACTTGACCAACAATAGATTCCCCAATGGCTTGATGATGAAATGCTATTCCTTTTCCATTTTCTACCACTCCTTGCATTCGACTCAACATGCCAGGCCGATAAGGTCCTTGCGTGATGTCATTTTCTTTAGTCCAAATTAACTTAACTGGTTTTTTTACTTTTCTGGCAATATCACAT
>DAIQBE010000778.1:0-1178 GCA_036781325.1 Leadbetterella sp.
GTTTGGGTGTCATTACTCTTGTTTGTGAGGAAGATGTGGACATTTATTGGGCAAGGCAACAAATGTCCGAAAAGCTAAAAGATGCCGAAAGATTGATTCCAAAAAGTGCAGGAATCCCCGAATTAGCACCGATTAGTACAGGTTTGGGCGAAATTTACCAATATGTAATTTATGCAAAAAAAGGCTTTGAAAATAAATATGATGCCTCAAAACTACGCAGTATTCAGGATTGGATAGTCAAACCGCAGCTTCTTGGCACAGCAGGAATTGCCGAAGTTACGACCTTGGGCGGCAGTCTTAAACAATATGAAATTGCGGTTCAGCCCGACCGACTGAAAAGCATGAATACCACCATCACTGAGATTTTTGAAGCCCTCGAAAAAAACAATGAAAACACAGGTGGTGCGTACATTGACAAACAGCCTTATGTTTATTTTATTAGGGCTTTGGGAATGGTGAAAAATATTCCAGACATTGAAAAAATAGTAGTGAAAACCAATAACGGTGTCCCGATTTTGATTCGAGATTTGGCAACCGTAAAAGAAGGTTCAGCTTTGCGATATGGAGCTGTTACGAAAGATGGAAAAGGCGAAGTTGTTGGCGGAATGGTGCTGATGTTAAAAGGAGAAAATTCTTCCGCAGTTGTAAATCGGACTAAGGCAAAAGTTGAGCAAATCAGGAAATCATTGCCTGAAGGTGTTTCGCTGGATCCATTTATTGATAGAACCAAGCTGGTAAACAACGCAATAGGAACAGTAGAAACGAATCTTTTGGAAGGAGCTTTAATTGTAATTTTTGTACTGGTCATATTGCTGGGAAATTGGCGTGCAGGGCTAGTTGTTGCCTCTGTTATTCCCTTGGCCTTGCTTTTTGCAGTAATTATGATGAATCTGTTTGGGGTAAGTGGAAACCTTATGAGTTTGGGAGCTATCGACTTTGGTTTGATAGTCGATGGAGCGGTTATCATCGTAGAGGCCGTCATACACCGGCTACACCAGAATAAAGAAGGAAAGCTTACAGCCAATGAAATGGATGCAGAGGTTTTACATGCATCCACAAAAATCCGAAGTAGTGCAGCATTTGGCGAAATCATAATTTTGATAGTTTATCTACCCATCTTGGCATTGGTGGGTACAGAAGGTAAAATGTTTAAGCCAATGGCTCAGACTGTTTCATTT
>DAIQBE010000779.1:0-1134 GCA_036781325.1 Leadbetterella sp.
TGATACATATTTGCAGCGTGGAGTAAAACCCTTGGCACAATTTGGTTTTATGCCAGAAGCCCTCTCTATAAAACCACAACCTTATGAACATCACTGGAAGCCTGGAGAGCCTTATGACAAAATCTACACCGGTTGGACCTACCCACCTAAAGATTATAAAAAATGGGCGGCTTTAGTGTATGAATGGGTGAAACATTCGGTATCAAAATATGGAAAAGCAGAGGTAGAAAGCTGGTATTGGGAACTTTGGAATGAGCCTAATATCAAGTATTGGAGCGGGACCGTGCAAGAATTTTGCAAACTTTACGACTACACCGTAGATGCCGCCCGACGAGCTTTACCCACCATAAAAATTGGAGGACCCGATGCCACGGGGCCAAATAGTGCAGGTGCAGCCAAATTTTTGACAACCTTTCTAAAACATTGCGTTTCAGATACCAATTATGTAACTGGCAAAATTGGAACTCCCCTTGATTTTATTGCTTTTCATGCCAAAGGCTCTCCCAAAATCGTGAATGGACATGTGCAAATGAACATGGGAACACAGCTAAGGGATATTGCGGCTGGATTTAAAATTGTATCTTCTTTTCCGACTTTGAAAAATCTCCCCATAATCATTGGGGAATCTGACCCTGAGGGCTGTGCAGCTTGTGGCATGAAAACTAACCCACAAAATGCCTACCGAAATGGCACCATGTATTCGAGCTATACTGCGGCTTCGTTTGCAAGAAAATATGCATTGGCCGATTTTTACAAAGCAAATTTACTAGGTGCTGTAAGTTGGTCATTTGAGTTTGAAAATCAGCCCTATTTTTATGGTTTTCGAGATCTGGCTACCAATGGCATTGATAAGCCCGTGCTAAATGTATTCCGAATGTTTGGGATGATGTCGGGCAAGCGAGTAGAGGTAAAAGGCAATCAAAAATATACGTTTGAGATGGTGCGAGATTCGAGCGTGAGAGGCAAAAATGCGGATATTGATGCCCTTGCCAGTAAAGATGCTCGGTCGGCGGCGGTGATGCTTTGGCATTATCATGACGATGATGTGCAAGCAGAAAATGCTGAAATTGAGTTAAATTTAAAAGGATTTCCAGCAAAAACACTTCACTTTTATCAGTATAGAATTGACAATGA
>DAIQBE010000780.1:0-1111 GCA_036781325.1 Leadbetterella sp.
CCGAAAAGCCAGACCAAATGCCTCACCAGCGGATATTTATATTGCCATTTCATCCATCACAATGATGGGCTTAGGTTCAGTAGATATTGCTGAGAAAAAAGCAAAACAAGGCGGTGCAAATGTTTATCTCTATAATTTCGGTTATAAATCAGAGGTCAAAATCCCTGGTACGGACTACGAAATGGGCACACCTCATGCCATGGACATAAGCTTTAAATTTAACAATGAATCGGCCGATAAACCAAGCTTCTTTGGCGGTAACAAGCCCGAAAGAGTAACGGCATCACATAATTTTGCTGAATTATGGACAAACTTTGCCAAAACAGGCAAGCCATTTGCCAAAGACGCTCCCGAATGGAAACCTTATAACCTTAAAAATAGACCTACCATGCGAATTGATACCAAATTGGAGGTAATCAATGATAGATTTAAGGATGAATTGAATGTTTGGCGGGAAGTGGGAAGGTTGTAATTCAATAATTTGGAATAAACTTGGTTAAAACAAACATTAGTCAACTGCTCTACGATGGTTGTACCATCGTTGTGGTGGTATGCAAGTTTTACTTGCTATTTCACCAATTTTGAATATCAACTGTCCAATTATTTTTTAGTAGGTCTATAATCGGGTTGTTCATTAAAGTAATTCCTTCAAAAAAGCTTTCTTTTCCAACATAATTACTTGCACTACTATATAAATAATCAAATGCTTTTGAAACTATTTTTGCTCTAATTGGATTCATGTGAATGTAGTCGGACGCGACCCCGGTTACCTTAATCCAAAAGAACTTTTCTGTAAAAATTTCTTCTGGATGATTTCCATAATTCCAAAACTGCCGCTTTTCATTTCGAATGTTCGATTTTGCTGCCCATTCAAATCTTTTGAGCATCCATTCTGTTCTACTTTCAGGTTCATTTTCAATCATTTTTTAATATTTCTCTCGCTAAAAATGCCTTTAAATCTCTAATTAAATCTGATAGTTTGCCTTCTTCAGATTGTATTATTAAATGTATGTGATTTGTCATAATCATATATGCTTACAATATCATTCCTTTTTTGTTGTTACAAAAGGTTTTGATTAAGTTGATTGAATTGTTTTTTAAATTTTGAGTT
>DAIQBE010000781.1:0-1104 GCA_036781325.1 Leadbetterella sp.
TATTTTTATTTTATGTAATTCCATACAAATTCCCTTTTGAACCTACCTTTTGGAAGAACACAAAAAAACAAAATAGAATTTTCATGAACTATTTTTTGCGTCCTAAAGCATTTTGACTGAAAAGTACTTTAATATAAGTCAAATTCAAGAAAATAAAATAATAATACAAAAAATAAACGAAATATTTACATAAAGCCCACAGCCAACAAATATATTAATTAAAAAAAATTATTAAATATTCCATTTTATAAAAAAATAATATTTATTTTTGACATATATTTATAATTATTTTACTTAAACTTAATTTACTATGATTCAAAAATTACGATTACTACTTGTCTTTTTGTTGATAGGTGGTTCGGTTTTAGCCCAAACAATAAAGGGCAAAATTTCTTCAATTTCTGGAGAATCCGCAAGCCTCCCGGGGGTATCAATTGTGGTAAAAGGAACTAACAATGGGGTAATTTCTGATGCAGAAGGAAATTATTCAATTCAAGCATCTTCAAATGCGGTTTTTATTGTCTCTTACATTGGTTTTGTGACGCAGGAAGTGCCTGTTAATGGCCGCTCTATTGTAAATGTAGAACTATCAGAAGATATCGCCAATCTTGCAGAGCTGGTGGTTACAGGTTTTGGAATATCTCGTGAGCAAAAAGCATTGGGATATGCTACCAGTATTGTAAATTCTGATGCTTTAGTAAAAGTAGCCTCTACCAATGTGGCCAATGCATTGTATGGAAGAGCCGCTGGGGTAAGAATTGCTGCCGCACCAGGTGGTGCTACTTCTGCTACTAACATTACCATTCGTGGGGTAAACTCAATTACGGGTAGAAGCCAACCACTCATTGTAATGAATGGAGTACCTATTAGAGACGGTGAAGTAAGAAATAATGATTATTGGAGCGATCAACGTCAAAGAGGAAATGCACTTAATGAGATAAACCCAGAAGATATAGAAAGCATAACCATCTTAAAGGGTGCATCTGCCGCCGCACTTTATGGATCTGAAGCCGTGAATGGTGTAGTAATGATTACTACTAAAAAAGGCGTAAAAGGCAAAAAAAAATTCAATGTTGACTTCAATGCTAACAGTACGATAGACAA
>DAIQBE010000782.1:0-1103 GCA_036781325.1 Leadbetterella sp.
TACGGTGCAGTTTGAAGCGGAACAAAACCCTGAAGCCTTCTTAAAACAGTATCAGAATGGTGCAATATTTGATGAAGTGCAACGAGTACCGCATATTTTTAGGTATTTGCAGGAAATATTAGACAACAACCCCAAGCGTGGGCAGTTTATTCTGACTGGCTCAAATAATTTTTTATTGCAAGAACAAATTTCTCAATCACTTGCTGGAAGGGCAGGTTATTTATCGCTGTTGCCACTAAGTTATGCCGAATTAATGGAGGCAAAATTGACTGATAACAACCTAAACAAACTCCTACTTACAGGCGGCTATCCCGAAATTTGGAACGAGAAACTCCTACCCAATACGTGGATGAATAGCTATGTGCAGACCTACGTGCAACGTGATGTAAGGTTACTGCGCAACATTACCAACTTGGCGACTTTTACTCGCTTTATCTATTTATGTGCCAATTATGCTGGCCAGATACTCAATCGAGACGATTTGGCAAAAAAAACGGGTGTAGACACTAAGACGATTTTGGCGTGGTTGGGCTTGTTAGAAAACTCGTATATCCTATTTCAATTACAGCCTTGGTATAATAATCTAAACAAAAGGATTGTAAAAAGCCCCAAAATCTATTTTTATGATACAGGCTTGTTGTGTTTTTTGTTGGGCATCAAAACCGAAGACACTTTACAAAAAAACACTGCTTACGGAGCGATTTTTGAAAATTGGGCTATTTCGGAAATAAGAAAAAACAACTTTAATACTGCTCAAAACGAAGGAATGTATTACTTTAGAGATAGTGCAGGAAATGAAGTTGATTTGATTTTGGAAAGAGAGGGTGAACCCATAGCCATTGAAATAAAATCAAGTAAAAAAGTAGATGACGGCATGTTGCGTGGCTTGAAATATTGGCAAAAACTCCAATCTCAGAGCCAAACTTTATTGCTACATGGTGGCGATAGAAACGAAATTTTGAATGAAAAAATGAGCGTATTGCCATATAGAGAAGTGATTAACCTTTAAAAATCCATGAAAAAACTAACCCTTACCCTCTTTCTCGCATTTATTAGCACTTTTGCCTTTGCCCAAAAATCCAAAATTGACAGCCTAAGGAATG
>DAIQBE010000783.1:0-1071 GCA_036781325.1 Leadbetterella sp.
TTTATAAAACTTAATTTCTGGGGCTTCATTTGCACCTACTCGCCATACTTTGGCAAAAGGCACTAATTTTCCAAATATCTCTCTTTCCTTTTTAGCAGTTCGAGTATAAGTTAATCTAACAAAAGCCTCATTACCAACTTTTTGTGGAGCAAATTTTCTGTCATGGGCAAAATCATCAGGATAATAGGCCATGTCCATTGGACTTTTATCTAGGCCTCTAAAGCTTTGGGAATAAGCAACTGAAATGCTTAGCATTAAAAATAGAATCAGGTAATTTTTCATTAGAAAAAAATATTAAAATTTATTTATTTAAGAATATTTTAGATATTGTCTCAAACCAATATCCGAATTGAAAGGACAAATATACTGCTTAATGGCATCAGAAAATGTCTTTAAAATTACAATTTCAAAAAATAGTAGCATTTTTTAGAAATACTATTCTAAAAAAAATCCAGCTTAATAATTTGCCACATTTATTCGCAAAACCTAATCCAAAATTTAAGTAAGAAGCTCCTTTAAAATTTATTCTGAATTTTAGATTCTATGGACCCTCCATTTTGTGTTCGTTTGAAACTACAAAACAAAAAATTTTGTGTTGTTTCAAATGGAGTCAAATGATCTTCGGTCACGCATTTTATTTTGTAAAAACCATCATGAAGTTCTTTCGTTAAATTCTCTTCACTATACTGTTTAATGGTTAGACCGCTACATTTTTCTGGTCCATTTTCAGAAAAAGTCCCAATGGTTAAAAATCCTGAAACAGCATTTCTTGCTATGTTCAGGTATTTTGCGATTTCATTATTTGTAGTAAGAAAATGAAAAGTTGCTCTATCATGCCAAATATCAAAAATTGTATCCGTTTGAAATTCTGTTACGTCTCCAACGACCCAATTTATTTTTTGTGCTTTTTCACCCAAACGCTTCTTAGTTTTTTCAAGAGCTACTGCTGAAATGTCAAGAACAGTAATATTTTCAAAACCAGCATCTAGTAAATAGTCCACAAGTTTGCTATCCCCTCCACCCACATCAATAATTTTTGCAGATTTAGAAACACCAAAAGAAGCTATAAAG
>DAIQBE010000784.1:0-1026 GCA_036781325.1 Leadbetterella sp.
AAAATCAGACTCAAATTCAATTAAATAAGTATGGTTGCCGAGTTCTTTTATGGGCAGAACCCGAGAGGTTGAATCGCCAGCGTTAAGAAGAAGGGAGTGTCCAATACTTCTGAACAACAAGCCTTCGTTGGGTTGGCCGGATGCGTTAAAGTAGTTAAAAAGAAAAAGAAGATAAATTGTTATTGATTTCATATCGAATCGCAATTTATTTGAAAAATTAATGACTTGGTAAATGATTACTTATTATTTACACTATTTTACATTTCATTTACCTTATTTTTTTATGTAAGAACTAGTTTTGGTCATTAAAAAATATTTTAAACAAATGAAAAATAATATGAAGAAGATTTTTTTTGGCATCTTATTTATTTCTTTTATTGGTTTTGCTCAGGAAATGAGCTATGAAATACGGGGAAAATATGCCAAATCCGTAAAAAAGGAAACACTTAAAAAGGCGAATTATCTTAATGATTTTATTCCATATTATCCATCAAGTTGGGTAAGTAACTATTTATCAGTTGAAGTTGTGGCCGTTGAAAACGGGATTACCTATTCAGCAACTGGACAAAACGAAACACTAAATGATGAGCAGAAAAACATTTTGAGCAAACTAGACTTGGGATCAGAAATTGAAGTAAATGTAAAGTATAATTCCTCTAATTCAATAACAGAACAAATGGAACAAAGGAAGATCAAAGTTTTGATGACGGTTGTTCCAGAAATAGAAGCGGAATATGTAGGAGGGTATCTAAACCTAAAAAAGTACTTGAAGTTTAGTTTAATTGATAAAGTAGTAGAGCACACACCTGTGGAAAACCAAAAGGGCAAAGTGAGTTTTATTGTAAGCGAAAGCGGGGATATTATAGATTCTGAGATTAGTCTTTCTTCGGGAAATGAAGATACCGACCGCCTTTTGCTAGATATTATTGACAACATGCCTAAGTGGAATCCTGCAAAAAATGGATTTGGGAAGCCCGTTAAACAAAAATTTGAGTTTAGTATGGGTGTTGGTGGATGTTAATTAGT
>DAIQBE010000785.1:0-1019 GCA_036781325.1 Leadbetterella sp.
GATTGCTTGTGTTTTAGTATTGATTGTTTTTGCTTGGAGAAATAATCTTTCATTAAATTATTTAAAAGCCAAATATGCCAATTCTGATTCTAAGTTTATTCAAATTGCGGGTAGTAATGTGCATTTTAAAGATGTTGGCTTGAGAAATGACTCTTTACCACTTGTTTTGATTCACGGCACGGGAGCTAGTTTGCACACCTGGGAAGGATGGACTAAAGCATTAATAAATGAAAAGAGGATTATTACTTTAGATTTGCCAGCTTATGGTTTGACTGGGCCTAATAGTAATGAAGACTATTCGGTGGAACTGTATGTAAAAGTTGTTGATAGTTTACTTCTTAAATTAGGAATTAAAAAATGCATTATAGGCGGCAATTCTTTAGGCGGTTTTGTAAGTTGGAATTATGCATTAAAATATCCTAGCAAAGTCAATAAATTAATTTTAGTTGATGCTGCTGGATATAAGTTGACCTCGAAATCTGTCCCAATAGCTTTTAAAATGGCTCAATGGCCTTTTATTAATTCTGCTTTCCTCTATATAACCCCAAGAATTGTAATTGAAAAAAGCATAAAAAATGTATATTATGATGAGCGTAAGGTCACTGACGAATTAATAGATAGGTATTTTGAATTGTCGCTAAGAGAAGGGAATCGGAAAGCTTTCATAACAAGAATGACTAAAAACAAAGTTTTCTCTGAAAATATCTCTGAATTAGTAAAAACCATATCTATCCCAACTTTGGTTTTGTGGGGAGAAAACGACAAACTTATTACGCTAGAATCGGCTTATAAATTTCATAAAGATTTACCAAACGATACGCTTGTGATACTTCCGCGGCTTGGACATACTCCCATGGAAGAAGACCCTATAACCACAGTTAATGTAGTGAAGGATTTTCTAAAAAAATGGTAAGGAGTTATTTATAAGTTAATTGTGATTTTTTATTGAATGAAT
The DNA here is from genome assembly GCA_036781325.1 of Leadbetterella sp. Classification (GTDB taxonomy): domain Bacteria; phylum Bacteroidota; class Bacteroidia; order Cytophagales; family Spirosomataceae; genus Leadbetterella. Next base: position 956 of record DAIQBE010000785.1, read on the forward strand.
TTCAAAATCATTAAAAATCAGTATCCGCCTTTTTTAGGTCTAAAGGTTTAATCCAAATATTTCT